>DATINK010000235.1:0-29382 GCA_035474355.1 Chitinophagaceae bacterium
CGGGTCGCGGTGAAGGCGTTGATCATGCGGCCTGACGCGACCGGGATGCAACAACACATCAGACCAAATGGTGGAGCGGGGGGAAAAGTCCCTTCAACCTGGAATACGGGAAGCTGATGATGTGGTATTTCCTGATGAGTGATGCTTTTACTTTTGGCGCATTCCTGATCTCTTATGGTTCCATTCGTTTCAGCCAGAATTTCTGGCCGGATCCGAACGCGGTCTTCAATGCATTACCCGGGGCGGGACATATGAATCTTCCCCTGGCCTTTGTGAGTGTAATGACATTTATTTTGATCATCAGTTCTGTTACGATGGTACTTGCGGTACACGCAGGACATAACCAGGATAAAGCAGGCGTGACCAAATGGATATTCTGGACGATTATTGGTGGATTAGCGTTCCTGGGTTGCCAGGCATGGGAATGGCATCACCTTATTACGGGTGAACACCCAGTGCTGGTAACCAACGATAGCGGTTCTTATATTGATATGATAGGACAAACCATGGGGGGTAATCCATGGGGCAAACTCATACATGAAACAAGTCATATAACTATAGCGCTGAACAGCCCGGCGACATCACATGAGACATTGGTCCACCTTGCACATGAGTATCCGAAAGAAGGAATGAAATCCGGGTTGGAAGCGCTTGAGAAAATGTCTAACAGCCAGCTTGCCGGAATGATCGAACTGGCGCATGCACATATCCGCGAGAAAGGACCTATTGCTTTTGGCGGTTATTTCTTTGGTATCACCGGTTTCCACGGATTCCACGTGTTCTCCGGGGTGATCATCAACCTGGTTATGCTGATTATGACGCAGAAAAATGTTTTTCATAATAAGGGGCACTACCTCATGATCGAAAAAGCAGGATTATACTGGCACTTTGTAGACCTGGTATGGGTATTTGTATTCCTTTGTTTTTATTTGATCTAAAGACTAATTATCGAATATGCAACATCCCGCATTTGAAGAGGTAACGGTTCACCATCATCAAGCTGATGACAGATCATTTAAGAAAAAAGTGATCAAAACCACTGTTATCCTTTCTATCATAACGGCGATCGAACTGGGATTAGGATTAACATTATATGCGTTGAAGCTCCCGGATGACCTCAGGAGATTGTTGATCAAAGGTGTGATCATCATTCTTTCACTGTCCAAAGCATATTATATTGTATCCATATTCATGCACCTCGGGGATGAGATCAGGAATATGATCATGACGATCGTAGTACCATTAATGCTTTTCATCTGGTTCATATTGGCTTTTATTCTCGATGGCAATTCCTACAAGAACCTACGCAACAAATACGATAAAAATTTCCTCGAAAGGACCTCTGACCATGCGCCTAAAAAGGCAGATACACTGGAGCTTAAGCCGGGAGCCAGGCAATAAGTGAATACAAAAGCCCTATATGCGGTCATGCTGGCACTCCTGCTGCCACTGGTCTGCTATTTCATCGTTAAGAAATCCAGTGAAAAAGCAGTGCAGATGCCCCCTCATTACCTGCCTGATTCAATCAACGAAAAGATCGTAAACGGGAAAAAGAGGAGTGATACGGTATGGCACAGGGTCCCGGATTTTAAACTAGTCAACCAACTGGGAGACTCTATATCCTGGAAAGATATGGCAGGCCAGATCGTTGTTGCCGATTTCTTTTTTACACATTGCCCTACCATCTGCCCCGGCCTCACCCGTAACATGAAACGCCTGCAGGAATCGATCACCAATTCAGAAAGAGTGGGTGACCGGACGAATAAACAGGTTCACTTTCTTTCTTTCAGTATTGATCCCGAAAGAGATTCGGTTTCCCGGTTAAAAGGATGGGCCGACCGTTACCAGATCAACCCCGATCAATGGTGGTTGCTCAGCGGGAATAAAAAGACCATTTATGACCTGATCATTAATGACATGAAAGTGATTGCAGAGGATGGGAAGGGTGTAGATACCAATTTTATTCATACCGATCATTTTGTACTGATCGATTCCAACCGTTATGTACGTGGTTATTATCATGGCCTGGATTCTGTTTCACTAGCCAAACTTTCAAAGGACCTGGTATTGCTCACTCTTGAAAAAGGCCCGAATGAAAAAAGTTTCCTTGCGGGGAAACTGCAATTGATCGTCGTGGTATTCCTCGTAGCCATTGCGGCTGTCACTTTTCTTCTCTATTATTTCAGGAAAAAATCTTGATCATGCTAGCGGCAGTATGGAAAAAAAATGATCGGAAAGCGGGAATAATCATCGCGATCTTCTCTGTCATAGTTTTTACTGTTATTGTGATCCTGGGCCGGGTAAAAGTGAAGATCGATCCCGGCTTTGATCCGCACATTTTTGCAAAGGCAAATGCCATTATCAATACCTGTGTTTCGATATTATTGATAGCGGCACTGGTGGCGGTTAAAAGAAAAAAATATTTGCTGCATAAGAAACTGATGCTGACCGCCATGTTTCTTTCCATCCTTTTTCTTGTCAGCTATATCTGTCATCACATCTTTGCAGGTGAAACGCGGTTTGGAGATATCAATTACGATGGGATATTAACAGGTGCCGAAAAAACAGGCGCAGGGTCCATGCGGTATATATATTATGCAATTCTTGGGACCCATGTTCTCTTAGCGGGGATCATACTTCCTTTAATTCTTTTCTCTGCCTACCGGGCCATGACCGGTGAATTTCAAAAGCATAAAAAACTGACGAGAATAACCTGGCCGGTTTGGTTTTATGTAGCAGTGACGGGGGTGATCGTTTATTTGATGATAAGTCCTTACTATCATTAAAACCCGAGTTCTTTAACGGGATCCCAGAACAATTTTTCAAAATCAACCACCTGGTCGTCCTTGATCTTAATCCCTTCCTTTCTTAACGATTTTTCCATGGACCCCGGGGGAGAGAAATGATTTTTGCCGCTCAGCATTCCGATTCTGTTTACTACCCGGTGTGCGGGAACTTTTGGTTTTACCTTACTGCAACCATTCATCGCCCAGCCTACCATGCGTGCAGAAAGCTTTGTACCCAGGCAGGCGGCAATAGCGCCATAAGAAGTCACTCTTCCTCGTGGGATCTGGCGGGCGACCTCGTAGACGAGGGAAAAGAAATTATCATCGCTTTTGCCGGAAGGCTTTACTGAACGGAGTTTTGTAATTGACCTTTTTCTTTCTTTCATTATTGTAATGATTTCAATTTTTCCTTCAATACCTCATCATTTTCCTTACCCGGCAGAATCACTGGCAATGTAAAGCATAAATAATGCACTTTGTTACTCCCCGAAATATCAAGACTCTCATAATGGGTTTTAATTTTCAATTCCGGGGTAATGGATCCGTCTTTATAAACATCTTCCATATCCGCATGAAGCATGCAATTATAAGAGGCGATCACCAGTTTTGTAAAATGATACAGGTCGGGGCTATCTGTTTTCAGGTGGATCAACCCACTGGGGCTAAGAAATTGCTGATACAGTCTTAAAAACTTTGGATGTGTCAACCTTTTTTTTGCTTTGGATAACCTGAGTTGCGGATCCGGGAAAGTGATCCATATCTCTGCTACTTCATTCTTCGCAAAATAGTCACCGATCTGGTCGATCTGAATTCTCAGGAAAGCCACATTAGTAAGATTTGCTTCCAGGGATTTTTTTGCACCTACCCAGATCCGGTTTCCTTTCAGATCAATACCAATAAAGTTTTTCTCCGGGTACAATTGTCCCAGCCCCACAGCATATTCACCCTTTCCACAAGCGAGCTCCAGTATCAACGGGTTTTCATTTTTAAAAAACCCCTTCCAGTGTCCTGCCATTTCTTTGGGAAACTGCAGCACATTCGAAAACCCTTTGATCTCTTCAAACCTCTTCAGCTTTTTATGAGCCATAGCCCGCAAAGATAGAAAGCTAAATGCTTGTAGCTTATAGCTATAAGCTTATAACCTTTCTCTTGGCACCGTCTTTGAAATACTAGTACCAGGTTACTATCATTAAAAAGATAAAATCATGAAATTCAGAAAACTAAAACGCGGGCTCCCCCTGTTTATAGCGGGATCGCTACTTTCCTTTTTCCTGCTGGCTTGTAATAACAGCAATAAATCGGAAAAAAATTCCTCGACATCGGAGTCTAAAACAGAACCTGCAGTTACCAACCAGGATACCTCCAGAACTGTAAAAAGGGTGGGACGGATCGGTGTGGGACAGTCATTGACCAAATCAACGGATAAGATGGCAAGCGATAAGTCCGGGATTTATAATTATGCTGAAGTAGCGCCGGTTTACCCGGGCGGGCAGGATGCATTAGAAGGATATATTAAGGATAATATTGTTTACCCGGAAGAAGCACTTGAAAACAATATTGAAGGTACAGTCAATGTCCGTTTCACCATTGATGCAAGTGGCCAGGTAGCGGATGTAAGAACGGAAGGAAATGCATTGGGATATGGGTTGGAAGAAGCGGCTGTAAAAGCGGTCAACCAAATGCCACATTGGACACCGGGTAAGGTGGGTAAAAAGAGTGTCAAAGCCTGGTATACACTTCCAGTCACTTTCAGGCTTGAAGGATAAATGCTTTTAACCGGAACCACTGCTTAACCATCTGCTATGTTGAGAAGATCGGCTTTATTGAAAATACATAACAGGTTTTATGAAAAGAGATGGAGCAACCATAAGTCTTTGGCAGCCGGGAATTACAGATTACCTGCCTAAAGGATCCTTCAAAGAGAATGCGATCTATGATGTGGTAATTGTAGGAGGAGGAATAACAGGCATTTCCACCGCATTGTTATTACAAAAAGCCGGCAGATCGGTGATGATCGCGGAGGCACAGAATATTGGCTTTGGAACCACGGGTGGAACCACCGCGCATTTGAATACATTGATGGATTGTTCTTATGACCATGTCGCCAACCGGTTTGGAAAGGATAACGCCAAACTATTGGCAAAAGGGACAAGGCTTGCTTTGGATAAGATCCGGGAGCAAGTGAAGGAAATCGACATACAGTGTGGTTTTAAAGAAGAGCCCGGGTATCTGTTTGCCCAGGATCGACAACAAAGCAAAGAACTGGAAAAGATATTCGAGGCTTCAAAAGAAGCGGGCGTAGAAGTTGAATACAGCAGTACGACTCCCATGCCAATCCCCTTTTCAAAAGCGATCGTTTTTGCAAGGCAGGCCAGTTTTCACCCGACACGATATATATATGGTCTCGCCGAGGCATTTGAAAGAGCAGGCGGATCAATTGTACAAGATTGCCGGGTTACCAAAGTAGATGAAAATGAATTGATCGATATTGATACCAGCAAGGGTTCTGTAAGAGCCAAAAGCCTTGTATATGCAACACATATTCCCCCGGGTGTCAATATGCTTCATTTCCGTTGCGCCCCTTACCGTAGTTATGTGTTAGCTGTGAAATTGTCTAACCCCAAAGATTATCCTGAAGGACTTGTGTATGATATGCAGGAGCCTTATCATTATTTCCGAACAGAAGAAATAGACGGACAAAAATTTTTGGTAGCAGGGGGAGAGGATCACAAAACGGCACACGAAGAAAACACGGAGAATTGTTTTTTACGATTAGAAAACTATATAAAAAAATATTATGAAGTCGAAGAAATCGCTTTTAAGTGGTCTTCTCAATATTTTGAGCCAGCTGATGGGTTACCCTATATAGGGCATCTGCCTGGTCATCCCGGTAACATGTATGTTGCTACCGGCTTTGGGGGGAATGGTATGACGTATGGGGCGCTCGCAGCCATCATTCTTACAGAAATGATCGTTGCGGGTCAGTGTGAATTTGAAAAATTATTTGATCCCAACCGGGTTAAACCGGTTGCCGGCTTCAACAATTTCGTAAAAGAAGCGGCTGATGTTGTAGGCAGCCTGGTGAGCGGCTTTTTTTCGAAGACAAAGCTTGAAGAGTTTACCGAGCTCGCGAAAGGAGAAGCCCGGGTTGTCAAATTTGAAGGGCAGGCTATTGCGTTATATAAAGATGAGAATGGCAAACTGCACGCAGTGAATCCCGCCTGTACGCATATAAAGTGTACCGTTAACTGGAATGTATCTGAAAAAAGCTGGGATTGTCCCTGTCATGGATCAAGATTTTCCATGGATGGGGAAGTGCTTACCGCACCTGCCAGGAAAGACCTGGCCACGATCAATGTAGAAGAGCTCGTAGAAAAATAATTCAGGATTTTGCGCTATTCCATCCTTTTTCAATGGCCAGCATTCTTGCTTCGCGGTTAGGATAGTATTTGGAAGCTTCCGTTTTTGCAATGTAAAACATCACTTCCTGGGCTTGTTCCAGGGATGCACCTAATTTGTACAACACGTAACCCGCGAATTCATCTGCTTCCAGTTCAAATACGGGCCGGCTGCCTTTTTTCCCGGCAGTATGGCCTTTCAGGTGATGCCCGATCTCGTGAGCGAGTAACGCACAAGCCGACCATTTATCCTTAGCCAGTGAATTGATACTATTGATGAATACAGGGTTATAAGAAATTATTTTTTTATGATGTGAAATGGAAGCCTGGAGGTTAAGCACATTGGCCTCTTTCAAAATAAAATCAGGTTCGATACCGGTGACATTTACAATGTCTATTAAAAGTTCTCCCATAGCTGGAATGCTTACTGAAGCGCTATCGTTGAAACCAGCTTGGGTAATATTTTCCCTGTCCGAAGTGGAATTGGGCCGGCTAAAGGCTTGGCAGGCAATAAGAATTGCCAGCAGAAACAGGGGGGCTTGTCTCATGAAGCGTAAAAATACCCTAACATTTTTTAAAAGAATGGTAAAATGGCAACATTTTGAGAAATTAAATGCCCGTTCTTCCCGAGCGTATCTAAATAGCAAGCATCCAGGCTCAGTGGCATAATTGTGGTCTTAATATACTGGCCGACACCAATTGTTCAATTTTAAAAAAATGATATATGAAAGGGAAAGCTTTTATAGCGATAGCGACGGTCGTGATTCTATCGGCTTGCGGAACGGCTACATACAAGGCAACAGATACGAGCAGGCCTGTAGTGATAGCGCCAGCCAATTTACAAACTGCATTTAATGCACAATATCCCCATGCTACCCGCGTAGTATGGAGTAATTATAACCCGGTGGTGGTGGCACCTATCGACTGGGACCTGGCAGGTTTTGCAGCCATGGATGACAATGATTATGTAGTAGAGTTCACTCAGGATGGTGAATATTATTATACATGGTATCATGATATCGGAAAATGGGTGGGGTCGGCTTATACGCTGAAAGACCTGAGTGCAACGCCTCCTGCCATTACGGGTACGATCAGGAATAAGTATCCTTTTTATATCATTTCGACAGTTACCAAGGAATTTAAAGATAACAGCATCACATATGAAGTGGAGTTAAAGAATACACAATCACAAGTGAAACTATTGATGGACGAGAATGGAAATATTATAAAAGAAAGGACGAAGCTGTTGGAATAAGGCAGGAGTAATGTTAAATTTTAAATGCTAAATGTTAGACAGAGAAATCTATTAAACATTTAGCATTTATCATTTAAAACCTCAGTAACAATCCAACCCCAATCAGCGATTTGATTTGTAAGGCCGGCCTGTCATGATTATCTCCGAATATCCGTACATCATCATCATAGATCATATCCAGGCTATAAGTCAGGGCCAGCGATTTGGATAGTTTCACATTAAGTACATTGGTCATATAGACATCTATTTTTTGCGGATTGTGTTTGTAATTCGAAAAAAGATCTAATCTCCCCTTATAGACAAGACTCTTTGTAGTTTCTTTGAAATAATTTAAAGAAACAAAGGCTCCGATCTCATTTTTTGAATGCTTACCCGGATCTACGCCATATGCGCCGGCTAGTGCAAGTTCATCTTTTGCTACGATCACCCAACGGGCGCTGATCGGTGAAAGGAACATGGAAAAAGGAGAACAGGGTTTCCAATCCAACCCCAGGCTGACCAGTACGTAAGCCGGCGAGAGAAAGCTGGACGAAAGCGTGCCGATTCCATTTTCATCGTATGTATATCCTTTAAAAAACTGTGAACGGAAATTGAAGAGAAGGGCTGTGCTCCATTTTGGGGAGATGGCATGTCCATATTTTGAAAGCAGGTCGATGCGGTCGTCATTCTTCCGGCTGCCCAGGCTGGTTGTTTTCACATAGCCGAAGTTGAAATCGAAAGAATTATCCCAGCTGTTTTTCCCCTTCTTATAAAATGCATGGAGTCCGATTACAGAATTCAGCGCCAGCGAAAACTTATCGCCACCCGATGCCCAATGGCTGAGTGAACCCTGGGACAGGTTGACCCCGATAATGCCGCCTTTCTTCCACAGTTTTGGAAGCGTATCATTGGGATCCTTGAGGATTGACCTTTCTGTATTTGTCTTTAATGATTTGATTTCCTGGTCCTGTGCCATAAGGCACATAGAACTGAAGCAGAAGAAAACAAGGATTGTTTTTTTCATGATGGTTTAGGTTAAGGATGAGTGAGGGCAAAAATGGGGCCGACCCTCGGATGGCGCAGCTTTTCAATATTTTGGGGTATCAATTCATTTAATTACGCTGAGAAGTGAACGAAGCTACCGCCTGCTATTCAAATAAGGTTTCTTTTCAAAAAGCTTTCGAACAATGTTAACGGACGAATTTTTTTTAGTTGCTGCAGGGATCTTATCATAATATCCCTTAAAAGCAACGGTAATATAATAATGCCCGGAAGCAACCTGCAACCCGCAATCATCGCATAGAGCCGGATCAGCATTACCATAAAAGCTTGCAGAGTCCCCAAGGTTCGGTATAAACTCAGGTTGCCGCTGGTACAGATTTACCCAGTCCTCTTTTCTGATGACATAATTTTCTTTTGATTCCCGTGCAGAGGAAAATTCATTCAGCGATATCTGTACCTGCGGGTAGTCATCATCAGATTGCAGATCATAGTGACATCCGCAATACCCCTCCAGGCGATCATCGGGGGTTACCTGTTTGATTGGTTTGCTAAACGGCGAAAGTGAAGCTACTTCATCACCCGGCATTACCATGCACATGTCAAAAAGAGAGTCTTTAAATATAATGTTGATTTTATTATAAGTGCTGTTGACTTTCTTTCCCGGGAAACGAAATGCAACAACCAATAGCGGCATGAGTGCGAAATATCGGAAATTATATTTCATACATAAAGATTTTGAATCAGCATTCCTGGTTTATTTTTTAAATATGATTATTGGGAAAGTTTAGGCCGCCTCAATTTAATGTCAAGCCAGGTTGCATTGGATATATCACTACTGGTTGCCTTATTATCCGGGGTTTCATTGGTTACCATAAAATTTTCTTGAATATTTTTTTCGAAGCCCGCAGCGATTACTACAATTTTATAGTTGCCGCGCTTAAGAATTTTATAAGCAAAATATCCGCTCTTATCTGATTTAACTGTGTCAGCGGTGTTTTTTACGGAATCAATAGCAATGATCAACGCACCTGGAATTGCTTTTCCGGACGTGTCAATTACATTTCCCTCAATCTGTGAAAAGCAACCGGATGAGATGACCAATAGTATCATCAATAAAAAAATGTGCCTTCTCATATGCTATGTATAAAAAAATTTACTACTTCAATGTAATTTGCCCGATGCAGGCTCCATTGGCTGCCTTTCCAAAATAATTATTGTAAGCCACCCCACTCACTGTATGGGTGCCTGCATTAACGCCTGTGCCGTCTTTACCAGAACAAAAATTTTTACCGATCGCTAATAAGGGAGATTGAAACAAACCAATTGATCCATCGGCATAGGAAATGCGTACCCAGTCACAAACATCGATATAAGCCATTACACAACTAAGATCGCCGCCCGCCTGGCTCGTATTACACGGGCAAACACGATCATTGCCCGGGATAGTATACGGCCGGTCTTTGATTTCAATACCATTGCGGTCGAATATATGATATACAGGATTTCCACCCTGGGGCGCAGTTTCTCCCTGGGGTACATTGGCGTCATCACCATGATGCCAAACCTTAACCCCATGCCCCATTTCATGTGCGATAGTTTGCGCCAGGTATTCCCTTTCGGTCCATCGTAATTGCAAACCATTGCTTTGGGCCCAGCCTGTCCAGTTCTGATAGTTTTGTTTGATATTATCAGTAGATATAACAATTATTGTAGTATTAGAAGGTATATCCGGAGTAGCACTTAAAGTCGTAAAAGCTTTTCCGGCTACATTGTTCGGTAAACCGACTTTATTCAGACGCAAAGCATCCTGGTCGTATGAATGTCCCTGGGAATAGTTCCTGTTAAATCTCCGGTCCATTCCAATTTCAACGAGGTAGTTAAACCGGACTATCTTTATATCGCTGGCAGTTTCAAACCAATTCAATCCTTCTGAAAATTCATTGAACAATGTTTTTTGCATTGTTACTCCCAGTTCTTTTTTCCGGGGATCAAGACGTTTATAAACTCCTTCAGACATTACACCCCGGTACTCTTCATAAGCGGTTAATCCATCTCCATTATTTTTATTATCCTTCGATGTTTCATTGTCATCATAATCGCCGGGTTTGCCATTGGCATCAAGCCAGGACTGAGCGATCATGGAACCATTTCTTTTTGGTAATGATGTTTCAGCTGATCCGCCGGATACCAGCAAATTTCCGGTCACCCGCCGCCCGTCTGCCAGTACAGCCACAGCGGTTAGGGTGGAATAGCCACCTCCATCAAAAGCATCAACCTTTACATTGGCAGTAGTACAACCCGTGCAATTGACAGTCATGAATTGAAATTCTTCTGCCATGTTTGAATTCGGCTGGGTAACAAACCGCAGATCGGGTAAGGGAGGGTTCATTGGTTTCAAGGGGTAATTGATAGTGATGCCTGGCTCACGCGAAGTAGCGGAAAGACGCAGTTCAAAGGATCTGGCTTTTTGATTAAGGGGCTTGCCATGCTTTCCCTGCAATTTCAGGTTAATGCTGATCTCTGAACCAGCCGACATTTCATCGATGCCGGGTTTCGGAAGCCACTTGTCATAATCTACCGGTGTAATAATAAGTTCAACATCGTCCTGTACCCGTACAAAGTGCCAGGTAGTTGTCATCACCAGCGTACCTACCCCCATATCCCTTTTCTCAATTTTTGTTCCATCCAGTACATTATGATCGGGACCCAGGGTCTGTTTAAAAATATCAACCCCCTTGCTATCCGGTCCATAATCCTGTACAGTAGCATCTACCAGGCTAACGATCTTGCCATTGCATTCATTGCTGTTGACCCCGATACTGTACATTCCTTCGTCTTCGTTAAAGGTTATCGCAAGTAATTGCGCTTGTCCATTCCCCGAGCAGTCAGTGATTGCAAATTTTTTCCCTTCAATGATAGATTCAGCGTGATACGTATGTGAACCAACCCCTTTATCATCCGATGCTTGTCCTCCTAATTCATCTATATAACAAAAGGGTATCGCATTGGCAAAACTCGCTGTAATGGTTCTTTCACTGGGGCCGAGCAGGCTGGTCATTGATTCTTTATAGGTAACGGTCCCGGTCCACCTGCCGCTGCCCCCGTTTTGAAAGTGTTTGTGTACGGGTATTTTATAACTGTAAAAAAGGAGCAGGCAGATAACAGGAAGGAAGTGAACTGTGATTCGGTTGCCAGATGGAGAAGAGGGTAACATGTGGAATGATGATGACTAAAGTTAAATTACTTTGCGAAATCTTTTACGGACCCTGACTCTTTGATTTCGCAAAAACTGCAATTTCGATAAGTTTATCAAAGCTACATCTTTCGTCAATAAAGGGGAAGGCAAATTGGGGGCCGGAGAAAAACAAAAATGCCCTTCAGTAGTACAGCTGAAAGGGGTATCAGCATGGACAAACATAGTCATCTGCGTAAGCGATTGCGCAGGCATTCAACAAAAAAATGTGAAAAGCGGAAACTAACCTACAATCTTTACGTCATAATCTATAAAATGACCTTTCAGAATGTGGTCTGCTGCATCTCTTCTGGCTTCGGCCTTTGTGTTACGCCAGTCGTCGGACAGAACGACATGCTCGGTTATACAAATGGCCTTGAATTGTTTAATTAATCCAAGAGGATTCACTAAAGCGGCTTTGCTTCCTCCTACAAGGGTAATTTTTTGGCCCAGTGCATTTATAGCCATAAGATTTTAAATTGATTGAAAATATGATATTAAGAAATGTCGATTCAATTTTATTTTGTTAGCGCACCCCTATTTGAAAACAGGAAAATCAATCGGAATGCCGAAACGAATTCCTAATTCATTTCGATTCCAAAAATGCTTTTCTTCTTGTGGTAATACTTTACCTATGTCTACTAATTTTCCATACGCTTCCATATTAAAAACCAGGTTATCCTTCTTGTTTTTGATGGCAAACACTAAGCCGAGTCCGAAATTAAGGGGTGTTTTATGTGTATCTCTGAATTCAATATCAGGAAATATATGCCAGGCCATAGTACGGGTTTTCCCAATAAAATAATAATAGTTCAGATAAATTTTCCAGGCTTTGTATTCCGTTATAGCATGGGTGTAAACAAAATATTTTGTAGACAGACTGTGCGTAGAATCACTGGACGTATATTTCCTGCTATCCGATAATTCAGTTGTACTAAAATCTTCAATATCATTGTTGCGAATCCTGATAAGGCCAAAATTTCCTATATGTATTCTTGGTATTTTCTCCAGCCGGCGGGGATTTTTTTTGGTCTTGGGCCAGGCATCGGCTGTATAGACAACTATATTAAACTCAATACCGTAGGAGAAAGTCGAATATTTATTTTCTGTAAACTGCCTGGGAAATGGAAGGGAGTCGAAGAAAGTATAATATTTTTTTCTTACATAATTCCCAACCATGGATAACCAGGCAAAAGAAGACCTGGTGATTTTGACAGACATTTCCAGCGCCTCCCTTTTACTATCAAACAAGTCGTCGATCATGTAAATTTTCTTGTTTAATATTTCAATGGGCAGTAAGTTGTCTGAGATCAATTCATCCAAAGAGTCAACTTTGTTTTTCAAGACGTCGGAATCGGTGTAACGCTGACGTTGTTTTGCTGATAATAAGATCAGTGTATCTGTTAATTTAAGGATCCGGGCTGTATCGGCTGGCGTATTTGATAAAATGGTTTTCAAACTATCCAGGATCATATTAGCGTGTTCAATGTCTTTTGTAATATTCAAAAGTTTAGTCGAATTGTTTCTATAATTGATAAGGATATATTCAGGGTCGCTATTAGCTATTACATTCCTTTTTTCAGCGCTGCGATCTTGATCCAGGATTTTTATCTTAGTACTGATGGAGTCTAATTCATTTCCACTGGAATGCAGCTCTCGGTAAATAGGGAGATGTAATTTCCCGCTGATATTCATACCGGAATTAAATTTAGAGTTAGAAAAAAGGATCCCAGAATTGCCGCCTATCAGGTCACCACCTGCTGAGATGTTGAAAAAAGCTGCTTTCGCTGAATCATTCTTTATTATAGGGCCGAAAAAATTGAATTTGAATGAACCCGCAGTAGGTTCGAATGAACCATAAGTGGCAAGGTTAGCCGCCTCTCCCTGTCCAGTTGCAATCGTAGCGAAGGTTTTGTTCAATATCTTATACCATGTTTTATTTGATATGCTGTCATCTTTTTGGGCGTATGAGAAAATAGACATTCCAAGGAAAAAAATAGGCAACAGTTTATTTTTCATAACCTAAGTTTTATTTATACAAGGTAAATTTACCCCAACGTATTGCAAGAGGTTTTTTTTCAATAAAAATTATAAGTGTAAACCCTTAGTTGGGAATCAAAAAAGAGGAATGCGTGAGGAAAAAACTATTTTTTACCATTTTTTCACCATTTTTATCCTATCTAGGCATCCAACTTCAACCCCGATAACATAAGGCTCACATATCCGCCGAAATCTTTAATCTGGTCTATACATATTAAATGGACATTGATAACATTTCTATTTCTGGTGAGCAACTGCAGAAGCTCCGGATTATCAAGGGGCTAAAGCAAGTTGCTATGGCCGAACTGTTGGATATATCCCAACAAGCCTATTCCAAAATTGAAAGGTCCTGTCGCATTGAAGGAACACGATTAAGAAGGCTCCTGAAACTGATTGAGTATACCGACGAGGATATCGAAAAGGCGATGAATATGATTGCATCAAATTAATGCAGGTTGTAAAATACAACCACTCATTCTATACACTGTATTTGCATTCTTCTCATCTTTAAAGAGTCGGCATCAAACCCCAACCGTTTATGCCTAAAGTCACACTACTACTTCTGCCAGTTTGTTTACTATTCGGTTTATTACTGAATGGACAGGATACACTAAAAGAAAAAAAATCACAGTTTCCGGCAGCAGTCATTGAAAAAATTGATAAAAAGATAGCTGCACTTAATAAAGAAGTCGACAAAAAATCAAATAAATTATTAACGAGCCTGCAGAAACTTGAATCTTCTATCAGGAGAGAACTTTCTGAAATTGATTCAAATGCAGCAAACCTTTTATTTGATGGGGCTGAAACCCGCTACAATCGCCTGAAGGATGACCCGGACCGGAAAATAAATACACCCGTAAAGCATGCCGGAGAATACCTGCCCTATCTCGACTCACTGAGTGGGGGACTGTCTTTCCTCAAAAATGATTTTGCCGCCAGCCCTCAAAATATCCTTCCGCCCGGATTGACTGGTTCCCTGGAAGAGATCAGAAAATTTGAAAGCAAACTACTGGCAGCAGATAATATTAAACAGTTTATTAAACTGAGGAAACAACAGATCAGCCAATTCCTGGTAAAGTATACATCTCTACCGCGGAATATCGCCCGTAAAATGACTGACTTCAACAAAAGAATCTATTATTATTCCGCCCAGATCCGTGAATACAAAGAAATGTTCCGGGACCCCGACAAACTGACAAAAAAAGCTCTTTCTCTATTGAATAAGCTTCCGGCATTTCAGCAATTCATGAAACAGCATTCTCAATTAGCCGGTTTATTAAATCTGCCAGGAGCGACAACAAGCGCAGGCACAGGGTTTGGACTTCAGACAAGAGCCACAGTTACTTCTTTTCTGCAAAATCAAATGGGAACAGGCGGGCCTAACGCAGCCTCACTGATCAGTACAAGCTTTCAAACTGCCCAGGGACAAATTGATGTGATAAGAAATAGGCTGAATTCAATGCTGGGTCGTGCCGGAGACCTCGATATGCCCGATTTCAAACCCAACAACCAGAAAGTAAAATCATTTTTCAAAAGACTGGAATTCGGTTCCAATTTTCAAAGTGCGCATAGCAGCTCATTTTTTCCGATCACAACCGACCTGGGCCTTTCTCTTGGATATAAACTCAGTGATAAAAATACAATCGGGCTTGGACTGAGCTATAAGATCGGATGGGGTAAGGATATTAAACATATTGATGTTACCAGCCAGGGTATGGGATTCAGGAGTTTTCTCGATGTACACCTGAAAAAGTCCCTGTATATATCCGGCGGCTTTGAATACAATTACCAAAAACCATTTCGTCCATTTAGTATAACATATAACCTGAATGAATGGCAGAAAAGCGGTTTGATGGGCTTGAGTAAAATCGTTCAGGTCAAATCGAAGTTATTCAAAAAAGCAAGGGTCCAGCTATTATGGGATTTCTTAAGCTACCGGCAACTGCCAAGAACGCAGGCATTCAAATTCAGGATCGGGTATAATTTTTAAATACTGTTATCAGCGCAAAATAAAATTCTATGCTTCAAAAACGAACCCTTTGCCTGTTTCTGTTAGCAGGGATATTTATGAAAGCAGGTTCCCAGGTAAACCTGCAAACAGGAAGCGCCACTTTCTCCCTGCCCATGTTTCAATGGAAGGACGATAAGAGCAGGTTGAACTCATTGATTGCGCTATCCTATAATTCAGGAAATGGGTTACGTGTCAATGATGCGGCATCGAATGTGGGCCAGGGCTGGACACTGGTCTCAGGTGGGGTCATCACCCGCATGCAGGTTGGCGAGCCCGATGACCAGGTGGCTTACGAACCCAATGGAGACGCGGATACAAGAAAATATCCAGCCGGTATTCTATACGCAACCGTACCTGCATATAATGGCTGTCCGAATGCGCTGACAAAATACCCGATTTACCCATACATGAACCAACGGTATACTCAGCACAATACGATTGCAGAAGACAAACAATTGGATTATTTCTCTTTCCAGTTCAATGGGAAAGCCGGGATGTTTGTGGTTGACCCAGCCAATTTGGGAACCTGCAGGATGCTGGGAGATTCTAAAATGATCATCAGTTTCCAGGAGGACGGGAGCATGATCTCGCAGGGTATCAGGACAAAGATCACCTCTTTCACGATCAAGGATAACGACGGGCTGATCTATAAATTCACCGTACATGGCCTGACAAAGATCCTGAAAGCGGAATACTGCGATAAGAATCTTAACAGGAAACAGGAACAACCTAAGTTCAAAAATAACAAAGTATATCACCAGGCCGGTTTTGATAACGGGGAAATAGATAACCCTTATATCATTGATAGCTGGTACCTCTCAGAAATAGAAGATGCTTTAACCTCGAGAAAAATAACGTACACTTATACGGTTCCAAAAACTATTAATAATCCTGCAGGAGAAGATATTTCTTATAACCAGGACAATAATTATTCGATTATCTCTCATAAAACGGCTATTGTTAAAATGCTGAGAGATTCGATCATTTCTTACCCGGATGGCCACACTGTGATGTTCAATTATGGTAATGAAAGGCTGGACATGAAGGGTGATAAAGTACTCTCGTCAATAGATATTGCTTACAATGGAAGGTATTTATCTAAATATCAACTGGGTACCAGTTACTTTATTTTAAACCGATACGGCACACCTACTTCTGCCTACCAGAAAAGGGTAGCCCGTCTTTGCCTGAGATCTGTTAAAAAGATAGGGGTCGACTTTAAAGAAGATACCCCGCCTTATTTATTTGATTATTATCTGGGCTCAAATACATCCGACGATTTTGTGCCACCCCCGTTTTTCTATGCTAAGGACCCCTGGGGGTTTTATAATGGCAACAGCAGTAAGCAGTATGACAACAATAACTCTGTTCCACTCGATAAAACAGCATCCGACCTGAATAATGTACAATTGAGAGGTCTTTGCTTTAAGCATACCGGTGTTTCAGGCGTTTACCTGAATGCGAAATCGGGATACGCCAAAAATGGGCTGTTAAGACAGGTCGTTTATCCTACCAGCGGAACACTGACCTATGAATATGATCAGAATACAGGGGTCCTGAATGGAAGCAGCACAACAGTTGGAGGCGTCCATGTTTCAAAGACCATTTCAGCAGACGGAGGCTATTCGAATGGCTGCAGTAACGCAGTATCTACACAATACAATTATGTATTGAGTAATGGCAGTAGCTCCTCTCTCTGGGGTTTAGAAATGCCTGTGAATACATTTTCAACCAACACGCATTACCAACCGGAATGGAAAAGCTGGCACTGGACTACAAACTGTCTTTTGGGTTGTTGTTACTGGCATTATGAATATCCCGGCATTTTATCCCAGCAACAGGCAATAAATCTCCCTTTCATGACAGAGATGTTGAATACTCTTTCACCTGTCCTGGGCATAATGAGCGTAGTGGGTACTATCAAAGATATCATTACTGTAATAGGAGGAGGGAATATCGGGTCCCTTCTGCTGGATATATTCTTTGATGTATTCAGCCTGGTGTTCACTTGTGTTGGTGACCATGCCAAAGATTATTCTGCAACCGTCTATTTTAATTCAGATATGAATTCAGTCGCTCCCTTACCCGTGCAATTTAAACGGGTGGAAGTGGTCGAAAATCCCGGTACGATCGGGAAAACGGTGCAGGAGTTCACGAGTTCGGATGACTATAGTTTATGGGAATTAACCAATCCTTACTATTCCGCTAAACAACGGTTTGCTCCCTGGGCCTACGGCTTACCCAAAACAACTACTATATATGATGCCAATGGTTATCCGGTAAAGCAAACAATCAATAAGTACGATACTACTTATTCAAAGAGTATCATCAATTATTGCTGGCAGGGTCATCCGGGCGCCCCTTGTAATAATAGTGGGTTATCAACCAACCTGGTATCCTGTAAATGCCTGGTGATTAACAATACTTCGCAAAGAAGCGACAACTGGTCGAATCCTTCCAGTTATAATAGCGATTATCACCTGACATCGGACAATAATCTCAAAGTTGATTTTTACGGGATGTATACGGGGAGAACAAACCTGGATACAACCTATGAAAGAGTATTTATGCCCAACAGCTCCACGCAGTTCGTGGAAACTTTCACAAAATATCTCTATAATAATACAAATAACTATGATGTCAACCAGGTGTTGACGCAACAGAGCAATGGCGACATTAACTATAAAAATATCAAGTACAGCAGTGATTATTCCGGTGGCGCATTGACGACACTGGTCCAGAACAATATTGTTTCGCTTCCAGTCGAAACGAATACTTCTGTATACAAAGCGGGCGGAGGTTCCCTGCAATACCTGAACGAAACAGTGACGGAATTCAGCCAGATTTCCAACGGGGATATAAAGCCGGCACGGGTGATCGAACAAAGATTTGCTCAACCCGTAGCCAGTGGTAGTATGACCTTTTACCAGGGACCTGGCAGCAACACATCGAATTACAAAGTACCGCAGACCTTTACATTCGACGGATCAGGCAACCTGATCGGTTTGAAAGATGAAGGCAACAGGCTCGTGACGAATATTTATGACTATAACGATAAATATATTTCTGCTTCTATTATTAATGCTGACCCAAGTAGTGATAAAACTGCATATACAAGTTTTGAGACTACAAGTTTTGGCAAATGGGTATTGGGAGGCACGGGTCTGCCTACCTATAACACAGGCACTTCCATAACCGGTTCGCGTTCTTATAACCTTCCTGCCAGTAAAAACCTCCATATTTCATTGAATACCGGTATGGCTCATACTCTTTCTTATTGGGCTACTGGTGGTACAGGATCGGTTTCAACCGGGTCGACATTAGTGAAGTCAGGCCCCACCATCAACGGCTTCACCTATTATGAATACGATATTGCCCAGGGAACAAGCACTATTAACGTAAACGGACTGGCTACAATTGATGAATTGAGGATCTATCCTAAAAATGCCAGGATGAGAACGTCCACTTACGATGTTGTGTTGGGAAAGACCTCGGATTGCGACGAAAACAACAGGATCACTTATTATGAGTATGATAATCTCGGCCGGCAACGCTTTATTAAAGATGAGAGTAAGAATATCCTGAAGATGTTCGAATATAATAACGTTTCAGGCGGTAAACAAAACGGTTGTCCCGGGACTTATTATAATCACGCAGTATCTGAAATATTTTACAGTTCCGTCTGCGGAAGTGGTTACCAGCCGGCACCCTATACATATACTGTGGCCGCCAATACTTATAGCTCGACGATCAGCCAGGCAGATGCGGACGCACAGGCTGAAAACTATATCCTTATCCACGGCCAGGCAGATGCAGATACTTATGGAACCTGCCAGTTACTCTATTACAATTCGCAGCAATCGCAAAGTTTTACAACGCAAAACTGCCCACCGGGCTATATAGGTGGTTCTGTAACCTATACAGTCGCTGCAAATACGTATAGTTCTACAGTCAGCCAGCAGGATGCCAATGATATGGCGCTGGATGATATCGATGCGAATGGTCAGGCTTACGCTAATTCCGCTGCGCATGCAGTGTGTAATACAGATACTAACCCTGACTGGCAATGGCTGGAAGGGGCGGCTTCTTATTGTCTGTCCGTAGGTGGGAACCTGCCACCGCATTTATTTGTATTGGAAACGGATATGAACCCGAATAGTGCTACCTATCTGCAAACAAGATGGTCAGACACGGGCGCCAACTCTGTAGCCTGTCCATCAAATACCTATTACAATTCTGCTCATAGTCAAAGCTTCACCAGGAATAATTGCGGATCAGGATACACCGGCAGCAGCGTAACCTATACAGTAGCGGCGGGCACATATAGTTCCACTACCAGCCAGGCAGCAGCCGACCAGCTGGCGCTGAATGATATCAGCGCTAATGGCCAGGCTTATGCCAATTCACACGGGACCTGTACGCAGAATGGATGCAATTCATCCAACTGTATAGGGAATAACAAGAAATGCGTGAACAATTACTGTGAGACGGGCATAAAGATCTACACTTCTTCGGAGTACGATACTTTGTCAGGGACCTATACCTGTGTATACCATTATGAATGGAGTGATTCGTCATGGTCGCAGGATTATACTGAATATAACAATGATTCGCCCTGCGATATTGGTTAAACGAAATAGTAAATGAATAATATGAAAAAGATCAGGATACTAATTATTGGCGTAGTCATGCTGTTGCCGGGGGTCGTTTATTCCCAGGATTCAACAGCTATCCGGCTGGCTGATCATATTGCCGGTAAAATGAAGGATAGCCTGAGCCTGACCAACGACCAGCGGAACCAGGTTTATAATATTAACATGTATATCCATAACCAGAAGACCTCCGCCCGGCAGCTATATGCGAATCCGGATACTTTACGATACAGGATGCAGCGGATTGAAAACGAGAGGGATTCCCTGTATCGCGGAGTGATCCCCGATAGCACTTTTTTAATTTATCGCCAGAAGAAAAGATTCCTGATATCAGCCAATTAGATGGGTTTAAAAAAATTACAGGGATGATACATAGAAAATCAATACGAACTGCCGGCCTGTTGGGGATATGCATGGTCGCTATTCTCCCCAGTGCTATGTCCCAGAACTGGAACCCGAACCACGCCGTTGGTACCAGCACAGGTAAATATAGTTTTTCATACAGCCAGACCCCTGACCAGTTGGTTGAAATATATGCAGCGGCCATTCCTAATACGGGTCTGAGTTACCAATGGGAGCAAAGTGCATTACCCTTATCAGGATTTGCAAACATTTCAGGAGCTACATCGGGCAATTATAGTTTTTCCGGCCCGCTTTCAACTACAACTTATTACAGGAGGAAAAGTACAAGTGGCGGCAATTCTATTTATTCAAATACCATTAAGATATCTGTTGTTTCTTCAAATTGGGAAGACCTGAATTATATCAGGGAACATGATGTATTGACAACCGGGATCACGAGCTGGACCAGCGTAGATCAATTAAATATCGGACAGAAACTACAAACGACAACTTATCTCGACGGGCTCGGAAGACCCATACAAAAGATAAGCAGGGAAACGGCTACACCGGCGACGGGCGTTACGCTGTGGAATGATATCGTTCAGTTCTCCGTGTACGATGCTTCGGGAAGAGAAGCATTGAGATATTTGCCCTATACGACCAGTTCACAATCAGCGAAATTCAAAACAGCGCCCTTAACCGAGCAGCCCCAGTATTATTCTTCAGTCTATAATGAGACCTACCCTTATTCTTCCATCACGTTCGATAATAGTCCTCTCAACCGGGTGATGAATGTAAAAGAACCCGGTACATCCTGGGCTGCTGCATCGGGGAATTCGGTGACTTATGATATGAATGGGACGTCGGATAACGTACAAAAATTTTCGGCGGATTATACCCAGGGGAATGCACCTGTCAACGGCGGTGCTTATGCTGCCAATATCTTATATAAGCTGAGCTATACTGATGTCAATGGGAAGCAGGTGGTTGAATACACAAATAAATCGGGGCAATTGATCCTGAAAAAAGTACAGTTGGATAATTCACCTTCAGCAGCTCATTCAGGATGGATCTGTACTTATAATGTATATGATGATTTTGGCCTATTACGGTTCCAGCTTCAGCCCGAAGCCGTAAAATACCTGGATAACAATAGTTGGTCCTTTGCTGGCACCAATGGTCAACTGGTGCTTGCTGAACAATGTTTTCAATATTTCTACGATGAAAAAGGAAGGACCACGTGGAAGAAGGCGCCGGGCGCCTCTCCATTGAGTATGATCTATGATGTTCGTGACAGGGTAGTGTTCATGCAGGATGGCAACCAGGCTGCTTTTTCTACACCACAATGGACCGCCAACCTCTATGATGAGTTGGATCGTTCTTCTATCTCTGTCTTATATAATACCTCTTCCTCCATCAGCACGTTGCAGAGTGATATTAATAACGCCTCAGCCACCGGCTCTGTAACGATCAATAATTCAGGCACAGTTTCCGTTACCGCTACACTATCTCTTAACCCTATTAGCTCCTCCAATTTGAATAATACTTCAGTCTGTACAGTACTGAGTTATAATTTTTACGACAATTATTCATTTAATGCTGTGAAAACATTCGATAACAATTTTACAAACACTTCTGCCTACAATAATAATGATCCCGATGTACGGGTAATTACAAAGACTAACCGTACAACTGGAATCCCCACAGGTAGTATGGTAAGGGTATTGGGTACAACCACATTTCTGTCTTTCACGCATTACTATGACGAAAAAATCAATCTTATCCAAACCCTGGAAGATAATATAAAGGGAGGAGTGGATATTACAACTTTGCAATATCATTTCAGCGGACGGATGCTGAGCTCCTGCACCGATCATACAACACCCAATACAGGGTATACTAATTTTAAAATACTCACGAAGAACGTCTTTGATAAATTAGGCCGTACAACATCCATACAAAAACAATTCGGGACTAATTCTTTCAAGACTATTTCTTCCTATGACTATGATGATATCGGGAGGATAAAGACCAAACACCTTGACCCGGGATATAATAACCCGAATTCCGGAGGACCGGACCTGGAATCACTCGATTACAGTTATAATATCCATAACCAGATCACGGGTATTAACAAAGACTATGCGCTGAAAACTGCAGGGAATTACAGCAAGTGGGGACATTTTTTCGGTCTTTATCTCGGATTTGACAACAGGGATAATGTATTTAGCAATGCCAACCTCACAGGTCAGGTAACGGGTCTGCTCTGGAATACCCAGGGAGACGATAACCAGCGGAGATATAATTATACGTACGATAATGCAGGCAGGCTGATCAATGGCGCTTTCACCGAACAGCCACATCCTGGAGATGGATGGAGCAATTCAAAAATGGATTTTTCAGTGAGCGGCAGCAGTGGACAGATCACCTATGATTTGAACGGGAACTTGCTAACAATGCTGCAAAAAGGAGTAGTGCCGGGAAGCGGGACTCCTCTTACTATTGACGACCTCCAGTACACTTATGCTTCTTACAGTAATAAACTGCAAACTGTTGCCGACCAGATGAGCAATACCAGCCTGAATGGTCTCTTCGGGGATTTTAAAGATGGCGCTAATGGAGCCAACCCAGATTATGTTTATGATGCTGATGGTAATCTGGTAATCGATTTGAATAAAAATGCAAAGGACCTGGGGAATGTAACGGGAGCCAATGGCATAAAATATAATTTTTTAGATAAGCCGGAACAGATCCGCATTGCCGGGAAGGGAACCATCCAGATCGTATATAGCGCGTCAGGGGAAAAACTGCAGCGGATTTTTACACCCGAACCCAGTGGGGCTGCAGTTACTACTTCTTATATCAACCAATATGTTTACCAGGAGACAGCGGGCGGCAGCGGAGCAACCCTTCAATTCATCAATTTTGAAGAAGGACGTGTACGCGTTATGACAGCAGCATCGCAGAACAACGGTTATGATGCATTGTCTGAGGATGGGAATATGACGCTACCGAACAGCAAAAAGGGAGTCTATGATTATTTTATCATGGACTACCAGCAGAATGTGCGGATGATCCTGACAGAAGAGACCCATAGTGCCAGCAATACCTGTACGATGGAAAACAGCCGTTCTTCAACAGAGGAACCGATCTTCGGACAAACAGGAAGCAGTAATGAGGTTGTCGTAACTCGTTATGCCACTCCTTCCGCATGGCAGAATGGAAATATCGGCTCATCTGTGAGCCGCTTAGGGAATACAGCAACACATAATATCGGGCCCAATACATTGCAAAGAGTAATGGCAGGAGACTCGGTCAGTGCCAGCGTTTTATACTACCATACAGGATCGGCCAGCGGGAATAATACCGGTTTTGTTTCGGCTCTTCTGGGTAGCCTGGGACAAGCAATAACCGGGAGCAGCGGCGCCAGCGGCCTGGTAAAAGGAAGCGTTACCAATATCACCAACCAGCTCAACGCCAATACGGGTTTTACAAATGCGGTACAGCCCGGAGGGGCTAGCGGGACACCTTTGGCTTATCTCACAATCCTGTTCTTTGATGAAAGATTCAATTTCATATCTGCCGCAGACGGGGGGGTATCCCAACAGCAGGTTGCAGCCACAGTTGGTAGTAGCGGGTCTACGCTGGGGCTATCTAATATCAAAGCTCCAAAGAATGGCTATGTATTTGTATATGTCAGTAACCAGAGCAATCAAGATGTATATTTCGATAATTTATTAGCGGGTATCGTAACTGGAAATATCATTGAGGAAAATCATTACTATGCTTATGGGTTAAAGATTGCGACAATCAGTAGCAGGAAACTGGCGGATGCGAATGAAGGGAATATTTCCAATAATTATCTTTATAATGCAAAAGAATTATTTGATGATGCTGATCTGGGTTGGTATGATTATGGTTTCAGGAGTTATGATCCACAAATTGGGCGCTTTGCTCAGCTTGATCCATTAACAGATAATTATCCATTTTTGGCCCCATACCAATATGCAAGTTGCGATCCTATCACAAACATTGATATTAATGGGTTGGAAGATGGTAGTACTGTCTTAGGTGTGATTAGTGGAGCAGTGGTAACAGCGGCAAGTGACATGCAGGGAGTGGTTTTAGCTAGCGGAGGAGTTGGGGCAGTTTTATCAGCTACTAAAAAAACCTCAGCGGTTATTAATGGTGTAATAAAAGCAGTTAAAGTTGCTGGTAAAATAAATACTCCAATAAAAACTCGCCAGATTGGAAATGTTTCAGAATCTACGTGCCAGAATTGTAACGGGATGCGATATGATCGAATCATCCCACCACCTGTAGAAGCTCCGTCTATAAAACAATGGAATCCAAGCGAGTCAGAAATACAGCAGATGGAATCTGCCGCCTCAATAAGAGAACAAAATGGAGGCTATGATGATTCATATATGCTTAGCAAAATTAAAGGATGGGCCTTAGAAGAAAAGCCAGGAGATAGGGTACCTATTGTGGGGCCTTTGGTCAGAGCTGGGCGGTTAGAAATAAGAGGATATCATAAGGAAGCATTGAATTCATTGGGTAAAGCTGGTTTGGATGCCGCCTTAATGTTGGGGCCTGGGTACGTATTTAAAGGAGTTAAGTATCTTGGTACTGCAGGAACCGCTGCTAAGACAGGAACTACGGTAATTGAAGAAGGAGCGGTACATGGGAACTCTTTAAAAAGTTTAAGAACGACTTGGGGTTATAAGCTATATTCCTCAGACGGGACATTTTTAAAAAACGGAATTACATCCAAATTGATTCCTGAAAGCAGGTACACTAAAGCATTTATGTTGGATAAGAAAATGATACCTTTTAAACAATTCTCTAATAGACTCGAAGCATACCAATGGGAGTTTCAACAAAATCAAATTCTTCGAGGACCTTTAAACTTTAATATGCATTAAGAGATGAATGATAATATTTTTGGTTGTTTTTTAAAAGTAGGGTTTGATCCAAATTTGAGCGAACAGGACTTTGTAAATTTAGACAAAGCCTTTACTCCATATATATGGGGAGAAAAGGGTATTAGCCATTCTTTAAAGAAGTTAAAACACTGGGATTATGGGAAGGATCTGATATTAGCCTTGTTTCAATTCAATGTTAAGCCAACGCAAGCTGAAATACAAAAATTAAAAGAAATAGAGAGCTACAGGAAGAGCGAAAAATCAATTGGGCTGCCAATAATAATAAACGATGAAAATTTTTTTAGTAAGACAGAAGAAGGACGGCACAATTTTTTAAAACAAACTATACTACAAAAATTAGATTTACTCGCTGAAGTGGTTAAAAAGAAAAAATTAGATACACGAATTGAGCTACTCAAATCTGATGTTAAAAAAATATTCAATCTAAATAGAGCTGAGACATAATTGTGGCACCCCCGGATGAAAAATTTAAAGACATGAATTAACTTATGGATTTTAATAAATTCTATTGGCATGATTCAGTAATTAAAGAAATAAGAATTGATAGAAATAACCCTGGAATAGCTGATACTATTATTTTAGAGATTAAGTCAGATGGCCAAGGGCTTATTGATTTTCAATTCGAAGATGTCTATTGGGCTAAATTCACTCTGAATTTTGGAGTTGTTGCTCAAGAAACAATTCTGAATGCATTTGT
Source organism: Chitinophagaceae bacterium (assembly GCA_035474355.1). Lineage (GTDB taxonomy): Bacteria > Bacteroidota > Bacteroidia > Chitinophagales > Chitinophagaceae > DATINK01. The sequence continues at coordinate 26,341 of DATINK010000235.1, forward strand.
ATTGGATGATAATGACAGTGACTTAGTTGGATTTTATTCAAAATGGAAAGGCGCAATGGATAGTGTAAAGTTGAAATGCTATTTAATAAACCTGAATTCAACAGGAGGGGTAATAAAAATAATTTCAAAAAGCATAAGAGTAATCAGTAAGTAATGGGAGAATTCGAGCAAATAGAAGAACGTTGCATTACTCGACTAGAAATTGACTATTTACCACTAAAATGATAGATCAGGCTCTCTTAAAGCTCATAGATTAATCATGAAAAAACATCTAATTTTTCTTTTAGTGTTGGGACTCTTCAGCATGACTGCTAATTCCCAACTCGCGGTATTCAAGGCGCTTGGCAAGAATGCTAAGGATTACAAGCTGGGAATTGGCGGTTTTGCGTATTGGAGCATTCCTTTAAATGAAGCCGGTAATAACGTTCTTATGCTGGAACTGGTAGAATTGGGTTATTTCCAGGTAAAAGATGATGTAGACAGGGAAGGAAAAGCGTATGGATCTATCAAGATAGGATTCAAACATATTTTCAGCGAAGAGGGCTCTACAGGTTTTTATATAGAGCCTGCTGCCGGATGGGGCATCGTTACCGGTAGCGACCTTCCTTCAGAAAGAGGCCTGGCCATTGCTTTGGAAGGCGGATACTCATGGGAACTGGGCAGCAATGGTAATAACCTGAATGTCGGGCTCAAATATGAAGCAGATCTTGCCAGCCCGGAACAAAGGATATATGCTATTGGTTTGAAAATCTCTTACAGCTTTAGACTATTTGGAGGAAGATGACATGAATAAACCAGAATAAGAAATTAATTGTGAAACATTTGAATACATCAGCTTTGCGCAAAACGGTCACTGTTTTCTTAGTCGCCGCACTTGTTTTCTCCTGTAAGGTCGGGCCCAATCCCGATAAACAATATGAAACCCTGGATGGAAAGAATACCTATAAACTGGAGCTTAACCCCGAACCCGGCTCAGTTTATCATTACGATATAGTAAACGAAACGGGGACAAAAGTTGAAACTGGAGAAAAAAAGCTGAAATCGCTTAATAATACGGAGGCTGGTATAACCTATACGATCAGTAAAGACAGTTCAGGCAATCTTGTTTTAAAAATGGTCTTTGACAAAATACATGTCTATTCAAAAAGCGGGGATAAAGAAAAAGATATAGATGCGGACCGCTCCGCTTTTTCAACAGACCCCCAGGAAAAAATGCTCGGCGCTTTAAAAGGGACGACCCTGGAAACGATTATGAACGCTTCAGGTGAAACCAGTTCTATTTCCGGGTTTAAGGAGCTGGGAGATAAAATAATGGCAGGATATAGTAACGCGGATATCGGGATGAAAAATATCCTGCAGGCCAGGCTGGAGCAATTAGTTGGTGATCGCATGATAAAGAACAGTATTACCCAGCTTTTTAAGATATTTCCTGATTCTGCCGTACATACAGGCGATAAGTGGAAAATAAATGCCGACCAGGCCGGAGAATTTAATTTACATATACGATCTTTCTTCCAGCTAAAAGAAGTGCATGATGATATATCCGTGATAGCATCGCAAGGGGACATTTCAAGCGATAGTACAATGATAAATGTTGAGGGTTTAGGCCAGGTGCTGTCGAACCTGCATGGAAAACAGGAGGGCGAATATAAAATGGAAACGAAGACAGGAATGTTACTGGAAGCCCGGATCACGGCAAAAGTTGAAGGCAATATCCAGTTCATGGGCCGGCAGATGCCGGTCATCATGAAGGTTTCAGTAAAAATTGATGGGAAGAAAATGAACTAAAAATAAATCTAAGATATCCCTCATGATAAAAAAAGCAACGGTCATCTTTTTCATGATGTTCCTTATTCACCAGGGTTCCAATGCCCAGACATTTATGCACGGATTCGGAGCCACTATTTCTATAATGATCGATAAAGTCACTTCTCCTCCCGGAACCAAATACACGAACGCGGTTTCGTTTTCAAACCTGACCTATTTCCCCCGGTTCAACTTGACTGAATCCGCTAATACTTCCCTGAGCATAGGAGCGCCAATAGGCGCCGGTATCGGGTTTGATGTGGAGGGCGGGACGATCTATTACGGAGTTGACCTCCCCCTGGTTGTTGACTTTAACATGGGTCGTAAATCATCTTATGAAAATGAAGATCGTTTTGGTTGGTATATCGGAGGCGGCTTTGGATATATGCTGACCAACTGGACAGATGGTTCTTCCACGGAAAAGCTAAATAGCTATGGGCCGCTAATACGTACCGGAATCCGTTTCGGAGCTGGCCGTAAAAATCCCGATAAAGCCGTTACAATGGGTTTTTACTTTAAACCCGGGCTCGAGAGAAGTAAGATCATCTCATTCGGGGTGGCAGTTCTGACAGAGTTGTAAATTACTATTACGATGAGGGAAGATCAAAGGAGTTTATTTGAGGAAGGATTATTCACTGGTTAGTATTATGAAGGAGCTATATAAGCAATGACTCTTATTCCTCATCGATTCTTTTGATTCTTACTTTTTTTGCCCCGTCTTTGCTACGCTTCCTCCTTCGGTTACCCGGGTTGTTAGAAAACTCGGGTAACAGAATTTTTACCCTCAACTGGAGTTTTTTTTGAATGTTTTGGAGAGAGTTAAAACAAAAATGCCCTTCAGTAGTACAGCTGAAAGGCACTTTAATTCGAAATGAGAGAAACTGTAGCTGTAGGGGGAGGGCTCGAACCTCCACGGGGCAGTTAGCCAAAAAGCAAAGATTAGTGGTCAACCCTGGTCGGGTCTTCCGCCTTGCGACGGATAACTCGGCTCTACTTTTCGTTTATCCTGTGATCCCCACCCCCGAGACGAGAGGGCATGTCTGCCAAAGATTTCATCACCCCACAGTATAAAACGCGGATGTTTTGGAATAGATAAACAGGTTTATCTGTCGCTTTATTCTAAAACCCCGTCGTCCAAAGAGCTTGCGGTACGTCAGTTTCGCTAATTTCCCGCCTTCAATAGATCAAAATTAAGCAAAAGGGCCTTTTTGTTCCAAATTTTTCAATAATTATTTT
>DATINK010000236.1:0-9043 GCA_035474355.1 Chitinophagaceae bacterium
TTCGTTGTTGTTCCAATAATCGGGTCACCTCCAATGCCCACCGCGGTGGAAATTCCAAGACCGGCTTTTGCAACCTGGTCGGCTGCTTCATAAGTAAGGGTTCCTGATTTTGAAACGATCCCGATCCTGCCCGGTATAAATACAAATCCCGGCATGATCCCCACTTTGCATTCACCCGCAGTGATCACACCCGGGCAATTTGGGCCCACCAACCGGGTACTCTTTCCTAACAGGTAATTCTTAACCTTCACCATATCCTGCGTAGGGATACCTTCCGTGATACAAACCACTAAACCGATTCCGGCATCCGTGGCTTCCATGATCGCATCGGCAGCATAAGCGGGGGGAACAAAAATAATACTGGTATCTGCACCGGTTTTTTTTTTGGCTTCGTCTACGGTATTAAATACGGGGCGTTCAAGATGTGTTGTCCCGCCCTTGCCGGGTGTTACCCCTCCTGCGACCTGGGTACCATATTCGATCATCTGGGTGGCGTGAAAAGTTCCTTCCGTACCGGTAAAACCCTGTACGAGGATCTTAGATTGTTTATTGACGAGAATACTCATAATTTATAAGAAGTGGACAAAACTAAATTATTACTGTCAAATAATAGATTCCAATGACTCATTTGACTTTTATTTCTTCCTGTCATTGGGCATCTTTCCGGATTCTTCCAGCATCCGCATTTCTTTGGCGTCTTTCAGGAAGTCGGAAGCGAAGATAAATTCATTGAGACGCTGATTCTTGCTGAAGATGATCTCGTGGTTCGTCCCTTCCCATTCTTTCTTTCCTTTATACATATATAATATGTAGTTCCCGATCTCCATGACGCTGTTCATGTCATGGGTATTGACGACAGTGGTGATATTAAATTCAAGCGTGATCTGTTTGATCAGTTTATCGATCACCAGGGAAGTCTGCGGGTCCAGCCCGGAATTGGGCTCATCACAAAAAAGATATTTTGGATTCAGCACGATCGCACGGGCGATTCCCACTCTTTTTTTCATACCCCCGCTCAATTCTGCCGGGAATTTCCGGTTGGTATCTTTTAATTCCACCCTGTCAAGCACTTCATTTACGCGTTCCAGCTTTTTCCTCAGCGGCCATTTGGTGAACATACTTAAAGGAAACATAACATTTTGCTCCACGGTAAGACTATCGAATAATGCAGAACCCTGGAACAGCATCCCGATCTCTTTGCGAACCTCGGTCCTATGTTCCTGGTCCATGTTCGTTAAGCTATGGCCACTGAAAAAAACTTCTCCGCTATCCGGTTCAAAAAGCCCGACCATGCATTTCATGAGAACGGTTTTGCCACTGCCGCTGGCTCCGATGATCAGGTTGCACTGACCCGATTTCATCGTAGCGCTTACATCATCGATGACCGTTTTGCCGTTAAAAGCTTTCTTTATGTTTTTTATTTCAATCATAGTTTACACCGTCGGGTTTTGCCGGATGGAGGCTCGCCGGAGTAAAAGGGAAAAGTAAAAAATGGTTGCCAACAGTCCTCCACACAGGAATAATATACGCATATAAAAGGCAAGATTCGAGATCTTTTTTAAACTGAACGTTTCAAACCAGGGTTGGGGAGAAATATAACGAATGAGTTTCTCCCGGAATGTATAAATATTGTCCGGGTCAATTTTATAATAAAACCTCAGGAGGGTAGATGAATCAAAATAGTTTTTCCATATCCCGGCATAAGCATCCCGCGGTACGACCTGCATACTATCACTATTTAGTTGCCCGTAAGCAGAAAATGCGGCCGTATCCTTCCCGATATTCCGGTATAGCAGGTCTACCGTATTCAGGAATTTCCCGTTTTTATCTTTTCCATAGATGACATTGTTCTGTATATCTGCGAAAACCCATTGTTGCAGTTCCGGGATAAAACATTCCACGATCATATGATGATTTGCGTCATTGGTGGATTCAATACACCTGCATACAATGCCATTGATAGCACAAAAGAAAAGAAACTGGCTTGCATAGGTAACACACCAAACGGGGGTTCGGGCTTCAGCCGCCGCCTGGTATTGGTTTGTCAGGGATAACTTTTGAAAGGAAGAGGAGGGATGGCCGGAAGGGCATTTCCTGAAACTACGATTCAGCCAGGCGCCAATTTTTATCATTTTGTCTAAAGGGAGATCCTGTTCGCTGATCCCGGCATTTGCCTGGCTCAATTTCCTTCCGGCGCTTACCTGGTCTGCCGGGTATTCATCCATTATCTTTTTCCAGCGCTGGATCCCGGATCTCCGGATCTCCGTGGCTGAATAGAGTTTTTCGTATGAGACCTGTTTCGTAAAATTTCCCAGTTTATTCCGCTGCAGGAATAAATAAACGGACATGAGATTCAACAGCAAGGCAATCATTCCTACCCACCCTATTTTCTTTTTTCTACTCATGATGGTTCAAAGCAAGAGTGCCGATAATACATAATCCATAAACAAGATGAGTATACAGGATACTACCACCGATTTTGTGCTGGCCTTCCCGATCTCCAAGGCCCCTCCTTTTACATAATAACCATAAAAAGCAGGTATGCTGGCAATGATAAATGCAAATGAGTAGGCTTTTACCAGCGCAAATTTTACGCTAAATGGGTCAAAAAATTCAAGCAATCCTTTATCATAAATGCTAAAAGGAATGATATTAGACATATTACCGGCAACCCGTCCGCCCCAGATTCCCAGTGCCATCGCAATGACAACCAGTAAGGGGATCATCAACAGGGCCGCCAGGACTTTTGGAAGAATTAAATAGGTCTTGGTATTGATCCCCATGATCTCTAATGCATCTATCTGTTCGCTTACGCGCATATTCCCGAGTTCACTCGCGATCTTACTGCCGGCAACACCTGCGAGTACGATACAAACAAGTGTCGGTGCAAATTCGAGGATCACGGTATCACGGACAACCTGTGCGATCGTGGAAAGTGGGATCAGTGGACTGACCAGTTGGTAACCCGTTTGAACGGTGGACACACCACCGATGAAGACAGAGATGATGGCGACAATACCTAAAGAACCAATACCTATATCCGAACACTGGTGGATGAATTCTTTCCAGTACATTTTCATGTTTTCCGGCCTGGAAAACATTCCTTTGATCATCAATAAGTAACGGCCTATATCTACAAATAGCTTCATCCAGCAATTTCACTGTAAAGTACGAAAAGCCTATCGTTAAATCTCTTTATCTGATTTGCGGAACCGTTTCCACCAACGTGATTTTTTTACGATCTCATCGGTAGCTGTTTTACTTTTTATCTGCGCATCTACGACCGCGATCAATGCCATATTTAATATACTTCTCACCGAAGAACCCAATTGCAGGATGTGCACGGGTTTTTTAAGCCCCAACAGGATCGGTCCCACTGCATCTGCCGTTTCCAGTTCTTTCATGAGGTTGTAAGCGATATTACCCGCTGCAAGATTTGGAAAGATCAGGGTATTGACCTCTTTATCCAACAACTCACAAAAAGGATAATTCTCTTTGATCAGGTCATTGTTAAAAGCCACACTGGCCTGCATTTCCCCATCCACCACCAGGTTGGGCATTTTACGTTTCACGATGGCCCTGGCTTCTGCTACCAGCCGGGCTTCAGGAGAATTGCTGCTCCCGAAATTGGAATAACTGAGCATGGCGATCCTGGGTATGATATTAAAATTCTTTACTTCCCGGGCCACCATGATCGTGATATCAGCCAGTTCTTCCGCAGTAGGGTTGAAGTTGACAGTTGTATCAGCCAGGAATAATGGACCTCTTTTGGCTAACATCAGGTACATCCCCGCGATCTTTTTTACGCCATCTTCCGTACCGATGGTTTGCAAAGCAGGACGGATCGTATCGGGATAATTTTTTGCAAGACCGGAGATCATCGCGTCCGCATCACCGCATTCTACCATCATGCATCCATAATAATTACGGTCTTTCATGACCTTTTTCGCTTCATATGCGTTGAATCCACGACGTCCCCTTTTCTTAAAGAAAATTTCAGCGTAAGCATTCCGCTTTTCTTCCCGTGCATCGCTGCGCGGATCGTAAATAGGAAAGCCTTCTATGTCAATACCATTGGCTTTTGCGATATCCCTGATCTTGATCTCGTCACCTAGCAGTATGGGATAACCGATTCCTTCGTCAAATATGAGCTGGGCTGCCTTGAGTATTTTGATGTTATCCGCTTCTGCAAATACAATGCGCTTGGGTGCACTACGGGCCTTGTTCCCGATCACACGCATCACCTGGTTATCTAATCCCAGCCGCTTATTTAAATTAGTGATATAACCATCCCAGTCGGTGATAGGATACTGGGCAACACCACTGTCAATGGCAGCTTTGGCAACGGCGGGGGCCACCGTCGAAAGCAACCTGGGATCCACGGGCTTGGGAATGATATAGTTTTCACCGAACGTGATGTTCTTTTCATTATAAGCCATGTTCACGATATCCGGCACAGGTGTTTTTGCGAGTTCGGCAAGTGCCTTGACCGCTGCGAGTTTCATGGGTTCATTGATCTGCGTGGCCCTTACATCCAATGCGCCACGAAATATATAAGGAAAGCCAAGTACATTATTTACCTGGTTAGGATAATCACTCCGGCCGGTAGCCATGATCACGTCTTTGCGGGCACTCGTGGCGTCTTCCCAACTGATCTCCGGATCCGGGTTGGCCATGGCAAAAACGATCGGGTTCCTGGCCATGCTCTTTACCATATCTATCGTAACTGTATTGCCTGCACTCAGGCCAATAAATACATCTGCATCTTTCATAGCCTGGTCAAGGCTCAGCGGCCCTTTGGCATTCGCAAATTTTTGTTTGAATTCTTCGAGGTCGGAACGCTCTTTATGTAAAACACCCTTTCGGTCGAAAACAAGAAAGTTTTCATGTTTGGCGCCCAGTGATTCATATAACATGATGCAAGCCATCGCGGCTGCACCCGCGCCATTGACAACAAATTTTACTTTGTCGATCTTTTTTTTCTGTATCTCTAAAGCATTGAGCAGGGCAGCGGCACTGATGATGGCCGTTCCGTGCTGGTCATCATGCATAACGGGAATGGATAGCTGCTCTTTGAGTTTTCTCTCTATGTAGAAACATTCAGGCGCCTTAATGTCTTCCAGGTTGATACCTCCGAACGTGGGCTCCAGGGCTTTGACGATCTGTACAAATTTTTCAGGATCTTTTTCATTGATCTCGATGTCGAATACATCGATATCGGCAAATATTTTGAACAGGACGCCTTTTCCTTCCATCACGGGCTTGCCGGCTTCGGGCCCGATATCACCCAATCCCAATACCGCTGTACCGTTGCTGATAACGGCAACAAGATTGCCTTTGGCTGTGTATTTATATACATCCTCTTTATGCAGGGCGATCTCTTTACAGGGCTCAGCGACGCCGGGTGAGTAGGCTAATGAAAGGTCACGCTGGGTTTTGGCTTCCTTGGTGGGCACGACTTCAATCTTCCCCGGTCTTCCTTTTGAATGATATTCCAGGGCTTGTTGCTTGCGCAGTTCATTTGACATAGTTGCTAATTTGATTCAAATCCGTACTTCGTAGTTCGTATTTCGTACTTCGAATGGGCAGATATACAATGTACAAAAGTACGAACTCCGAACTACGAAGTACGAATATCACTCCGTTAACTGAGAACTGAAGATGAAGTACTTAGAAGTAACTATTTTTGCCGGATGCTTGAAAAGATAAAATCGCTTGCGAAAAAATATGCCCCGGAATTTATTGAAGTCAGGCACCATCTTCACGCTAACCCTGAACTGAGTTACCAGGAGTTTGAAACTTCAAAATTTGTACAGGCCCGCCTTGAAGATTTAGGTATACCATTCGAAGTAAAAGCCAGCACCGGGGTGGTGGGTGTCATCCAGGGTAAAAATCCGGGGAAAAGGATGATTGCGCTGCGCGCCGATATGGATGCCCTCCCCATAAAAGAAGAAAACGATATCGCCTATAAATCGACACGTGAAGGCGTCATGCATGCCTGTGGCCATGATGTGCATACAACTTGTTTATTGGGGGCAGCCAGGATACTGCAGGATTTAAAAAAGGAATGGGAAGGAACAGTAAAACTGATCTTTCAACCCGGGGAAGAAAAAAATCCGGGCGGGGCAAGCCTTTTGATCAAAGAAGGGGTGTTGGAAGATCCAAAACCGCAGGCAATTTTTGCAATGCATGTCCACCCGGGATTGGATACAGGAAAATTAAGCTTCCGGGGCGGGAAGGTAATGGCGAGTGCCGATGAAATATATATTACAATAAAAGGAAAGGGCGGTCATGCTGCGTCTCCGCATCTCACCGTGGATCCGATATTGATCGGCTCACAATTGGTTGTAGCGTTGCAACAATTGATCAGTCGTAACAATAACCCATTCAACCCATCTGTTCTTTCCATCACATCTTTTCGCGGAGGTACAACCACCAATGTAATTCCGAATGAAGTCAAGATGATGGGTACATTCAGGGCAATGAATGAAGAATGGCGATTTCGTGCACATGAGCTTATCAAAACACAGGCAACTGAACTGGTGCATTCCATGGGTGCTGAGATCGATTTGCATATTGATGTGGGATATCCCGCGGTTCATAACAATGAAGAGCTGAATGAAATGGCAAGGCAAAAAGCGAATGAATTTGCCGGTCAGGACAAAGTGGAAACGACTGAACTCAGGATGGGTGCCGAGGACTTTGGTTATTATGCCCAGTTGATACCGGCATGTTTTTACAGGGTGGGGGTCATGAATAAAGAAAAAGGGATCACTTCAGGCGTCCATACGCCTACATTTAATATTGATGAAAATGCGATAGAGATCGGGATGGGATTTATGGCCTGGCTGGGAACCAGCATTAATTTCTAGATCAGTATTTCGTAGATCGTAAATCGTAAATTAATCAGATAGTATCGTCTTCAGACTGCTTGCCCTTGATCTCAATATTATCTTTCATGATAAAAACGCCTTTGGGGAAATAGATATTCAGTCTTTTCTGGTAAGCTTCCGCATCCTTGCGTTCTTTGAAGTTGCCGACTTTTAATTTGAAATAAGGAGATTGATAAAACAGGTAGGCTTTCAGTTCAGGGAAATGTGTATAGATCTTTGTTTTGGCAGCGATGGCTTCATCCCGGTTATTGGTGTTAACGATCATCAGGCGGAATCCCTTGCCTGCTTTGCGGGCATCCCGGCTGGTCTCTTCATTAATCTGGGCCTGTTTTTTTACCAGCATATCAAGCCGGGGGTCCTTATGAACAATGACGGAAACACTGTCAAACGGTTTTGCACCCGAAGAATCCTGTGCATTTGAATAAGATCCAATTGCGATAAAAAGAATAATATAAGAAATACGTTGTTTCATTTTCCTCATCTGTTCAAATATCCTACCAGGTTTTAATTCACAAATCCCAAATCACAGATTCCAATCATTTATAATCTGGCATTTAACATTTAGCATCAATAACCACCGCCAGCGCCGGCAATATTCTCGATCGGGTGCCAGGTAGTTTTTATCTCCTGGGTATCCATGATAAAATAAGGGGATTGGCCTTTTTCGGTGTTCCAGTTTATTTCGTCGTAGAAAAATATACGCTTGAGGTTCAAAGCTGATTTCTCCCGCATCATTTTCTGTACGGAAGAATCTTTTTCACAGTAAATGGTTGCATTTACATCCATATGCTCCACGAACCAGGAAACCAGTTCGCCGGGTTTACCTGTTAAAATATTGACAACGCCACCCGGTACATCAGATGAATTGATCACTTCTGAAAAAGTGATCGAACAAAGTGGTTTTAACTCAGAAGCGAGGACCACGCAGGTATTTCCACCGGCGATGACCGGTGCGATCACGGAAATCAGCCCGAGAAGAGAATCTCCCTGCGGTGCGATCACGGAAACGACACCCATGGGTTCAGGAACTGAGAAGTTGAAATGAGAACTGGCAACGGGATTCACAGAACTGAACAATTGCTGGTATTTATCACACCAGCCGGCGTAATAGATCAACCTGTCAATAGCCAGGTTCACTTCTTTTTCTGCCTTTGCCTTTGTTCCATCCTGTTGTATCAGCTCATCAATGAATTGTGCTTTTCTTCCTTCCAGCATCTCCGCCATGCGATACAATATCTGTCCGCGGTTAAAAGCCGCACGGCTGCTCCAACCAGCGAATGCGCCCCGGGCAGCCAGCTCGGCATCCCTGAAATCTTTGCGTGAACCCAGGCATACATTGGCCAATTGTTTGCCGGAAGCATTGCGTGCGATATAATATCGCCCGGATTCAGATCTGGGGAACTGTCCACCGATGTAAATCTTATAAGTCTTTAGTACTTCCAGCCTTTTGGAAGACTTATTCTTTTCAAGACCATTCTCACTGATAGTTAACGAAGATTTTTTAATTGTCTTATCCATCGACATTCATTTAAAATTTATGATACAAGGTTTACATAGGCATTTAATCCATGCAAGCCTCCTTCTCTGCCAAAACCACTCTCTTTATAACCACCGAAAGGGGAGGAGGGATCGAATTTATTGAAGGTATTGGCCCAAACAACTCCTGCGCGCATTCTCCTGGTCATGTTGAAGATCTTAGAACCCTTATCGGTCCAAACACCTGCACTCAATCCATAAGGAGAATTATTTGCTTTTTCGATCACTTCATCATCCGTACGGAAAGTAAGTATGGCAAGTACGGGACCAAATATCTCTTCCTGGGCGATGCGATTGCTCTGTGCCACGTTGGTAAATAATGTAGGCCGGCACCAAAAACCTTTCCCAGGTAATGAACAGGAGCTTTGGTACATTTCGGCACCTTCTTTCTTCCCGATATCAAGGTATTTATGGATGGTTTCAAGTTGTTGCCTGGAATTGATGGCGCCGATATCTGTATTCTTATCGAGGGGATCACCTACGATCAGGGATTCAAGCCTGTCTTTAAGTTTGCGGATCACTTCTTTGGCCACGGATTCCTGTACATATAATCTTGAGCCGGCGCAACAAACATGTCCCTGGTTAAAGAAGATCCCATTGATCACTCCTTCTAC
>DATINK010000237.1:0-29232 GCA_035474355.1 Chitinophagaceae bacterium
GTCAAGATTGTATTCCAGCGTGGTAGCTGAAGAGTGACCAAAATAAGTCACTATGCCCACCCCCTCCTGGAACAGGTTTTGCAAACGCACACTATTCGCCTGCTGAACGGCGTCGGTAGAGGTCTTTGTGAATGTTTCCACTTTGGCTCCATAAAATGAATCAATCGCCGTTGCTTTATACCCATTCATATAATTTAAAAGGACAGCTGTCAGGTTATCATCACTTGCACCGATAACATGGCCCACATTTTTCATCCAGGCTTTGTCAGCAATAAAAGGTGACATCGTGGCTTGTACAAGTTCATATTGCTTCACTTTATTGAGATAGACCCTGATCTCATCACCATTGATCACTGAAAGCCTTCCAATGGGCATGATAGGTATTTCGTTATTGGGTGCACATGCAAGCAGGTTATCGGAACCCGGCATACCCCAGGTGGGAACAAAACTTAGATTATCGATGTTCGGATTTTGTTCGCCTAACCTGTTTGCCCAATATATTAAGCCTTTACCCATTAAGAAAACATTCTTAATGGGGGTAGTGGTGAAATGACTGTTAGCCCATAAGAGAAAATTGCGGATGCCCAGGGCGCTTCTTTTTATTCCAAAGCCGAACTGGTCGACCAGTTCATCGCTCAAATAAATTTTAACATTGAAACTGCCCCCTGCAGCAGAAGCACGATAAGCCCTGTATTCATCAACCGGGTTGCCACCCCCCGTTGCTGTCATGAGTGCAGGATGAGAAATAATGAGGTAATTGCCCTGGTTCGCCGCCAGACTGAAATTCACAAAATTCTTCACTGTCAGCGTGGAAACAGTACTGACATTCACCGGGTCCTCACTTACGAGTACCATCTTCCGTTGAGCGGCTGAAGGAAGGAGTTTAAATTTCACCAGTGCGGGATTGCTGATATCACCCAGGTATCTTGTTCCGTTGGTAAAGTCATATAATACCGGCGCTGTACCATTATGATTAAAATTCGCTATCTCTAAATAGTTGCCATTTATATTGGCGGGTAATTCAAAATAAAAATTCCGCGCATTGCCAAAATCAAAGATGTGCGGATAGGTCAGAATGTCCTGCGCGATCACGAGCCGGTCGGCCCCATAAACAGTCGCATTCTTGATGTTGATGGTAGCCGTACCCGAACTAAAGTAAGCTAAGGATACCGGGATGTTTAATTTCAGGTAATCATAAAAATCAATTGGCTGGTCATAGATAATATTCCCATTCACTGATACCTGCATATTGCGCGGGTTATACGCATTTCCCGCTGCATTCAGTTTCAGGCTGCCATCCGGCGCGCCCGGTCCGGTATAAACACCCAGGTTGGTTTGATTATCAATTAAGGTAACATTAGACCCGATATCATTTGAGGTCCATCCTTCACCCTCGTCATAAGATGAGGAATAAACCAATGAACCCACAACAGCCGCATAACCATTATTGATCTTAGCCTTCCAATGCGTTCCGGCTGTATGCATGAAATAAGGTTCAATAGGAAGCAGGTTCCCAATCACATTATTTGCTGTTGTTTGCAAGCGAAGATTGGGCCCGGCAGGATTAATGGTCAGGAAGAAGGCTGCCGTATCTGTCTGAAGACTCCATTTATCATCGAGTTGAAAATCCGCGACACGGTAAAAATCTTTGTCTGGTTTACCATCATTCATCTCTCCCCAAAACTCAATATAATCTGAACCACCCATGGAGCCGGTAGCAACCGTTGTATATAAAGGTATTTCCTGGCCGTTCCTCCAGAGTTGAAATTGTTCAGCCGGCGTAGCGCCGATCCCCAGTGCCGCGAGGGTAGGTTGATTGATACGATACAACCCGGTAGCGCCTACTTTAAATTTATAATAGGTGCGACTGTAATTGATCCATTCATTATTATATACCTGGGATTGGGCAGCAAAGCCCGCGAGAACCAGGAATAAAAATAAAATTCGTTTCATTGGACATAGTTTATCGGGTATGGCGGATTATTCTTTCTTCTTTTTATCATTAACCATGTTCAAACGCAATGAAAAAACATGGGTGAATAACGGGTTCGACTGGTTGGCCAGGTTCGTAAAAGCATAATCGATCGTAACATTGGAGATCTTGAAACCGGCACCGGCACAGGGCTGATAGATCCATACCTTTTTTTGATTCACGGTATCTCCATCGGCCAGGGCGCGCTGGAAATTATTAATGCCTGCTCTCAGGAAGAATACATTATTTACATTGAGTTCAAGTCCCAGCTTGGGATCTGCACTCACGGGGTCTGCACTGATCAGTGTATTTCTTTTACCATCAAAGGTCAGGTCGAGATTTAATTCTGCCAGCAAACTGGTTTTTTTGCCGAGTTGCCAGTCATGAGAAACACCGAGGACCAGGCGGGGGGCTGTCATCTCTGTTGACTTTACCGGGATTTCATTATTCGTGAGATAGAGCACTTCTTTTTCTCTTTCGGTAAAAGTGAAAGACCATGCATTGAAGGTGCTGGTCATATCGCGGGCAGTAATCCCGAATTTCCATTTTTTGTTAGTGAATTGTAAGCCCGCATCGATGCCAAAACCCCAGGCTTTGGCAAATTTTCCAACGCTGCGATGTATAATTTTTGCATTCAGGCCGAAATTGATATTTTTTGTTTCCGTTTCCTTCAATTTCTGAGCAAAGGATACCAGGAAAGCATAATCGGCAGATGAAAAGGCCTGGATATTATTGTAATTGATTGAACCATCCGGTTCCACGAGGAATAAAGTATTCATGATATCATCTACAGCGAAGCGAAGACCGGTGATGCCGATCGTTCTTTTGCTGCTGGTGGCCGGGAAAACAATACTTACATAATCGTATTTGCCGATTCCTGCAAAATATTCTGCGTGCATCAGGCTTAGCTGGGGATGATCTTTCACATAGACTAATCCTGCTGGGTTCCAATAACCCGCTGTACCATCATTCACGGATGCAACTTGTGCACTTCCCATTGCCAGTCCACGTGCGCCCGCTCCGATGTTCAGGAATTCATTTGAGTATTTGCGGAATTGTGCTGAGCCAGTGAGAGAAAGAAATAATGCAAATAGGGTCAGGTATAAGCTGGGTGGTTTCATTCGGACAATTTTCGATAAGCGTTTCTAGATTAATGGTTTTCATTGGGTCGGCTTGCTGTAAAATTAATCTTTAGCCCCCGAATATCATAGTGCCGGAAGAAAAAGACTACCAACTGAAAACGAACAGGTTAGAAAAATATTGCATAGGTCCAACAACTGCATTTTTCTCCCTTATTTTTGCTGCAAATCACTCACTTAGGAATGAACCTTTTAGAAGAATTAAGATGGCGGGGTATGATACAGGATGTCATGCCGGGAACGGAGGAGCAACTTAACCGGGAAATGACCACTGGGTATATCGGGTTTGACCCTACGGCAGACAGCCTGCACATAGGCAGCCTTGTACCCATACTCTTATTGGTGCACCTGCAAAAAGCCGGTCATAAACCCATTGCATTAGTGGGAGGAGCAACCGGGATGGTGGGTGATCCAAGCGGGAAAAGTGAAGAAAGGAATTTTCTTACAGAGGAAGTGTTACGGCATAATGAAGCGGCGGTAAAAAACCAACTGATGCAATTCCTCGATTTCGACAAGTCGAAGAAGAATTGCGCGGAAATGGTAAACAATTATGATTGGTTCTCCAAAATGGGTTTTCTCACTTTTATCCGCGATGTGGGAAAATATATAACGGTGAATTACATGATGGCAAAGGATAGCGTAAAAAAGAGAATATTAAATAAAGATGATGAAGAAGGCGAAGGAATGAGTTTCACTGAATTCAGCTATCAATTGGTGCAGGGATATGATTTTTACTGGTTATATAAGAATAAGGATTGTAAACTACAGATGGGTGGCAGCGACCAGTGGGGAAATATTGTAACCGGTACGGAATTGATCCGGAAAAAGAAACTGGGAAAGGCATTTGCTTTTACATGCCCGCTGATCACAAAAAGTGATGGATCTAAATTTGGTAAGACTGAAGAAGGAAACATCTGGCTTGATCCTGGAAAGACGACTCCTTTTGATTTTTACAAATTCTGGCTCAATGCTTCGGATACCGATGCTGAAAAATGGATCAAAATTTTTACTTTTCTTGAAAAGGAGAAAATTGAAAACATCGTCAACGAACATAAAGTAGATCCGGGTCAGCGAAAACTGCAAAAAATATTGGCAGAGGAAGTGATGAAATTTGTTCATGGCAACCAGGTTACTACGACTACAACTGCAACAACGGAAAGAATGTTTGATAACAATCTTCCGGTAGAAGAATTAAGTGTTGACGATTTACTGAACATGGCTGGTGCGAATGTCTTTGAATATAACGAAGAGCTTTTAAAGACTGGGGTCGATGTGGTAAGCCTGTTGGCGGAAACAGGGATATTCCCCAGTAAAGGAGAAGCACGTAAAACCGTGCAGGGTGGCGGTGTGAGTGTAAACAGGAAAAAAGTAGAAGACATTCAGCTCAAGATCAGCAAAGCTCATCTATTGCATCAAAAATATATACTCATACAAAAAGGAAAGAAAAATTATTACTTAGTCAATGTAATCTAACTCACCTGATTCGTAGTTCGTATTTCGTACTTTATTCTACATCCACTTGTTTCGGTATAACGGCGCCATCCCTGGCTTCCGGGAGAAATTTTCTTTCATGGATCAGGTAGCCATTTCCTTTTTCACAGAAATGTACTTTGAGGTTTTCAATGCTGATAGGATTACCATCGGGTATGTCGGCAATATTGCTATGTAAAATATCGTGTCCGTCAATGATGATCACCAAGCCGCTCCCGATCGCTTCCATTTTGTTGCCTTCTGTGATCAGCATGCCGGTATCTTCTCCCAAACCGATCCCGATACTCCCCGGATTCGTGGCTACGGCCTGTGCCAGTCTTCCGAATCTTCCTCTTTTTTCAAAGTGAGAATCGATGATCACATTGTCCAGGAATCCAAGTCCCGTCGTGATCTTCACTTCACCTTTGAGGTGTGCCCGGGTGGCATTGCCCTCATAGATCATTGTCGTACTCATGGCCATGGCCCCCGCACTGGTGCCGGCCACTAAAATACTCCCCTCGCGATATCTTGTTTTCAGAATGCTGAGAAATTCAGTTCCGCCGTCCGTGGCACTGAGCCGGAGCTGGTTGCCGCCGGTAAACATCACCGCATCACATTCACGTATACGCGCAATATATTCGGGGTTCATCGCATCCTGCCTTGTGCGGATATGCATGACATTCACATGCGTGCAACCTACTTTACCAAAAGCATTGAGATAATTTTCCCCCACTTCATAAGGGATCATAGAAGCCGTGGTGATGATCTCGATGCGGGCGTTGGATCCGCCAGCTTCTTCAACGATGCGTCGGAGAATGCCGAGTTCGAAAAAATTGAGATTACTTCGGTGGATCTCGCCGGTTTCCAGGTCAGTGCCTTTGTCTTCGGCACCGCCCACGGCGATCAGTTTTCCTTTCGGATGGCTCATTCATTCGGGTTTGATCATTTAACAAAAATACACTGAATAAAATATAACGAATTGTTGAAGTTATTAGTACGATGGGGAAAACCAGGCAGGTTTTAAGTGTTATGTTTTAAGTTTTAAATCAAGTCTTTGTTTAATAAAATAAACCAGCACGCCAGCCATAGCGATCAGGCTTCCCCATAACGCAAACCAGCCTGTGGAAATAAAAAGAAAGATCCAGATCGCAACAGATAGAATGACAGGCACCGGGAATAACCACATTTTAAAAGGCAGGTCCTTTGTCCCCAATCTCTTCCTCAGTAAAACAACCCCTACCCCCTGCCCGATAAACTGAACAATAATGCGCATGGCCAAAATCGAACTGATCACTTCTGATAACTTAAATATAAGGCTGAATACAAATCCTGTTGCACATAATACGATCAGGGAAATATGGGGGAAATGCTTTGTTGGATGCAATTTCGAGAATGCGGTAAAGAAATTTCCATCCAGGGCCGCTGCATAGGGAACTCTTGAATAGCCCAGCACAAGCGCAAATAAGGAAGAGAAGGCGATGCAAAGGATCAGTACCGTAACGATCGTGCCGGCAGCCGGTCCGTACAAGTATTCCATGAATGAACTGACAATGTACCTGTCGTTTTCATTTACCGATCGCCAGGTCACCACACCCATCACGCTTATATTCATCAGCAAATACAGGATGGCAATTCCGAGGATGGAAATAAAAATACTCTTCGGTATGTTTATTTCCGGGTTCTTTATCTCCCCACCCAGGTGACATACATTATAATAACCCAGGTAGGCGTATACTGTTTTCACAGAAGCCTGGCCGATTGCCGCCCAGAACGCATAGGTGAAAAAAGATTCTTTGCCGGTGGGCAGCAGTTGTATATCATGCTGTCGGTGGGTCAGGCCGCTGATGATGATCCATATAATGGTCAACACCACGATGCTTCCCATGATGACGGAGATCTTCCCGATGGTCTCAATCTTACGGTAGAGTAATAGAAAAACCAAAATGACCAATCCCCCGGAGACAACTTTTTGTTGCCAATCATACAACTGCACGATATAGGTGAGGTATTGGGCAAAACCAATAGCAGCCGACGCAACGACAAGCGGAGCGTATATGGCTGTTTGCCAAACAAACAAAAAACTCATCAGTTTCCCGCCTTTTTCACCGTATGCGATACGATGAAAATTATAGGTGCCCCCGGCTAAGGGGTATTTAGCACCCAGTTCACTCCAGGTCATCGCGTCGATGAAAGCCGTAAAAGCTCCGAAGATCCAGGCCCAGATAAATAAACCACTGCTGAATTGTGCCACGACAAAAGGCATCACCACGAATGGTCCAATGCCTACCATGTCTATCATATTGATAGAAGTGGCTTGTAGAAGATTGAGTTTACGGTTAGCTGGCTGAATTATGAGTTAAAAGTTATGAGTTATGAGTTAAGTGAAGCAAATTTCCGGATACCTTCCACTAATACGTCAAGATTCTTTGTAGTGGTATAGACATTCGGCGTAACGCGAACACCCTTGATATTTTCCCATTCTATTCCTACTGTATGTATTTTATATTTATCAAGAAGGAAAGAATCCAGTTCAGCAGGCTTATGCCCTTCTATCCCGATATTCCCGATCGCACAACCCCATTTGGGATGAAAAGAAGTATTGAGTTTTACTTTAGGAAGATCCTTCACCCTGTCCATCCAGTAATTCTTAAGGTAATGTAAACGCTTTTCCTTGCGCTCATTGCCGATCATATCATGAAATTCCAAAGCTTTCCCGATAGCCTGTTCAATAAAGAATGGCCTGGTTCCCAGGTTTTCAAATTTCCGGATATCGTCTTTTAATGGGCTATCGCTGGTGGCAAAAAGCGGGTAAATGTTTTTGATCTTTTCTTTTTTGACATAGAGCATGCCGCTGCCAATGGGAGCATATAACCATTTGTGCAGGCTGGCTGCAAAATAATCGGCGTCCAAAGAAGGAATCGTAAAATCAAAATGCGCAAAACTATGCGCCCCGTCTACCACCACTTCCAATCCCCTTTTATGAGCTTCCTGCGCAATTTTTTTCACCGGGAGTATCTGGCCATTCCAGTTAATGATATGCGTGATGTGTACCACTTTGGTTTTTGCAGTGAAGGCATTGACATATTGACTTACCAGGTAATTTTCATCTTCACTGGGCAATTCAAGATTGATCCATACGACTTTTATCCCGTCCCGCATTTCTCTTTGCTTATATGCATTCACCATATTGGGATAATCCTGTTTGGCTGCCACCACTTCATCCCCGGCTTTGAGCTGCAATCCGAAGATCACCGTTTCCAGTCCTTCGGATGAATTGCGGTTGATGGCAATTTCTTCAGGACTGCATCCCGCCAGTTTGGCCAGGTTATTCCGCAAGGGTTCACGGCCCTGGTCGAGGATCCGCCACATATAATAACTCGGGGCTTCATTACAGTAATCATAATAACGCTTCATCGCATCGGAAACCGTCTTGGGTGCGGGAGATATGCCGCCGTTATTCAGGTTGATCAACCCGGGTGAAACCGTAAATGATTGTTGTATATAATACCAGAAATCTTCTTCGCTGGCAAGGTCTGCCGGTGAAATGCCTTCTGCATCCTGTAATGCCTGCCGGAGATTTCTGCTCCAAACGGGTTCACTAAGTGAAGCCAGGAAAGCAGTTGCAGAGACGGCACCTACTTTATTTAAGAATGAACGGCGATTGACAGAGCCCATGGTTGGTAGTTTTAGTTAACTAAAAGTAAGAAAAAGAGAACGCCGGGTGTATTTTTGACTTTTCTTTGCAGCCTTTTATGCCTACCACACCGAACAAACCGACAGATACTGCGCTCCGGCAAATCGAAGAAACGACCCGGCTGATTATGAAGGCGGCGCTGGATGCCATCGTGTGTATTGATGACACAGGTGTTATTACCATCTGGACCCCCCAGGCAGAAAAGATCTTCGGCTGGTCGGAAAAGGAAATTCTCGGGAAGTTGCTCACGGATACCATCATCCCGAATCAATACAGGGATGCCCACACAAAAGGATTTTCCAATTATATAAAAACAGGCAAGGCAAATCTGCTGAATAAGTTACTTGAGATCACTGCCCTGGATAAAACCGGCAGGGAGTTTCCGGTTGAATTGACGATCACACCTATCCAACAGGGGGATCAGCAGTTTTTTTGTGCATTCATCCGGGATATCACGGAAAGGAAAATAGCGGAAGAAGCTATACGCATCTCCGAACTGCGTTATCGCTCATTGATAGAACAGGCGTCTGATGCGATCATGATCACAGATACACAGGGAACCTTCCTGGATATTAATACAAGTTTTTGTAGAAATTTCGGCTACGAAAAAGAAGAATTGATCGGGAACAATATTTCAATAGTTATTGATGCACAACAATTGAATAATGAACCGATACGCTTTGACCTGCTCATAGCCGGGCAAAACATTGTCCGCGAACGAAAAATGCTTCATAAGAATGGTTATGTCATTGAAGTGGAAGCCAATGTAAAAATGTTACCGGATGGGCGTATTCTCGCCATCGCAAGGGATATCACAGAAAGAAAAAAAGCCAATGCCATCATCGAAGCGTCGGAAAAAAAGCTGAGGCAGGTCCTGGCAAGCATGAGAGATAATTTTTATGTCATCGATCGTGATTACAATGTGATCCTCATCAATGAAATGGCTGAGAAAAACCTGGAAAGGTCCTGGGGTGTTCCGGTAAAGGTCGGGACCCATATCCTGCCTATCATTAAAAACAAGAAAGACGAACCCATCCAGGAGAGCTTTGAAAGAGTTTTCAGAGGAGAAAGGGTCGAATATGAATTACGGCATCAACAAAAAGATCTGCCTGCCTGGGTGCTGGTAAGCTTCATGCCGGTCAATGATGAAAAGGGAGGAATTACCGGAGCTTATGTGATCGCACAGGATATTACAGAAAGAAAAGAATCAGCCGAACTGGTGCTGAAAGAACGGGACCTCTCCGATTCGATCATCAATAGCCTGCCGGGGATTTTCTATTTGTTCGATGAAGCCGGGAATTACATAAGGTGGAACAAGAATTTTGCTTCCATTTCAGGGTATAGCGACGATGAAATGGCGAAGCACCGTTCTACAGACTATGTATCACCAGCGGATAAAGAAAAGGTAAGGCAGGCTATTGAAAAAGTATTCAAAGAAGGATATAGTTCTGTAGAAGCCGTTCTGGTCACTAAATCCGGAACAGAACTTCATTATTATGTTACCGGGATCCTTGTGAATTATGAGGATAAGCGCTGCC
The DNA here is from genome assembly GCA_035474355.1 of Chitinophagaceae bacterium. Lineage (GTDB taxonomy): Bacteria > Bacteroidota > Bacteroidia > Chitinophagales > Chitinophagaceae > DATINK01. Next base: position 9,814 of record DATINK010000237.1, read on the forward strand.
TGCTGGGGACGGGAATCGACATATCGGCGCTGAAAAAAGCGGAAAAAGAACTTCGGGAATCGGAACAGAAATACAAATTGCTTTTTGAAAGCAATCCGCTTCCCATGTGGGCATTTTCAAGAACTGACTTGTCTATTATTGATGTCAATGACGCTGCTATCAGTCACTACGGGTATTCACAAAAAGAATTCCTGTCTATGAAAATGACGAACCTACGGCCCGCCGAAGACCTTGCTTCATTCTTGGATAGAGTAGCAGACCCTATCGTCGGCAACCGAAACCTGGGTGTCTGGAAACATAAAAAGAAAGACGGTACCGTTATTATGGTAGAGATCAATGGTCACGACATTATTTATAATGGCATCCCGGCCAGGTTGGTGTTGGCCAATGACGTCACGGAAAAACTGGAAGCGGAACAGAAATTAAAACATTCTTTTAAGGAGATACGAATGTTGACGGAACACCTTCAGCAAATACGGGAACAGGAACGTACCAATATTGCCCGTGAGATCCATGATGAGCTGGGTCAACAACTGACTGTATTAAAGATGGACGCATCCTGGCTGACAAAAAAGCTTTCCTCATCAGATGAGTCGATCAGGGAGAAGCTGAAAGACCTGATGCAGCTGCTGGATGGAACGGTCAGGTCAGTCCGGAGGATCTCTGCAGAATTAAGGCCGAGCCTTCTCGACGACCTGGGCCTGGTAGCTGCCATTGAATGGCACTTGCAGGAGTTTGAAAAAAGATCGGGAATTCTTATTCAATTCCAGGTTGAAGAACCCGACATGCCTGTGCCGGATGAATTAAAGACGGGGCTTTACAGGATCTTCCAGGAATCACTGACCAATGTGGCCCGGCATGCGAATGCAACTGAAGTCACGGTTATACTGGCTTCCCACGGAGGTAATATTGTTTTGAGTATTGAGGATAATGGCGGGGGTTTCGACCGATTAAAAGCTTCGGGCAAAAAAACTTTGGGTATTTTAGGAATGGAAGAGCGAACCAGCATGATGGGTGGGAATTACAAGATCACGAGTTCCCCGGGTAAAGGAACAATAGTTACGGTGTCCGTCCCTTCCTCACCTGCTGAAAAAATATAATCAACGGAATCATATGCTTCGAGTACTGATAGCCGATGACCATGCGATAGTCCGAAGAGGACTCAGGCAGATCTTACTGGAAGAATATCCTTCTGCTATCATTGAAGAAACCAATGATGCGGAAACCCTGATGCTCAAAGTCGGTTCAGGTGAATGGGATGTGGTGATCTGTGATATCAATATGCCCGGCCGGACCGGTCTCGATGCTTTACAAACGATCAAACAAATGTCTCCGCATTTACCGGTACTGATCATGAGCATCTACCCGGAAGAACAATATGCCATCCGGGTACTAAAAGGGGGTGCTTCCGGTTACCTGAATAAAGAAAGTATACATGACGACCTGATCAAAGCGATTCAAACTGTATTACAGGGAAGAAAATTCATCACCCCCCAGGTCGCGGAGATCTTAGCCGGTAACGTTATTTCCACAGGGTCACAACCCCAACACGAAAGTTTATCTGATCGTGAGTTCGAAGTCTTCAAATTACTGGCTGCCGGCCAATCTGTTTCTGATATCGCCGCACAATTATCACTCAGTACAACAACTGTTAGTACGTATCGCGCACGCATCATGGAAAAAATGAACATGCGTTCCAATGCAGACCTCACCCGCTATGCACTTGAGAACAAGATGATTTAAATCAATCCGCAACTTCCTGTTTTTCTTTGTAGAATGTAGACTACAAAAGAATGATACTTCAATCTATTCACCAGCGACTGCGCAATCGTTTTCTTTGCATCACTTACCAACCTACCAATGAAAAAAAAGAAATTAATAGTATTGATCGTGGACGATAATAAATTCTTTGTGGACAGAATGATCAGTTTGCTGGAAGAAACAGAAAATATCGGGTACATCAATGTTGCGTTTGATTATGAAGAGGGACTTACCTGTTTCGAAAAAGAAAGACCCGACCTCATACTGCTCGACATCAACCTTCCCGGGAAGAACGGGATCGAGCTACTGAGGACGATCCATGACTCCGGCCAGCCTTGTTCCGTGATCATGATCAGCAACCATGATAATGAATATTACAGGCAGCAATGCAAGCAACTCGGAGCCGAACATTTCCTGGACAAATCAAGTGATTTTGGAATGGTCCCATCGATCATCGGCCAAATGGGAAACGCATAGTAATATCCTGAAACCATCATCCTATACCTTTTGAAGACCATTTTTTGACATCAAGCTAAGTGAAAATGAATACGCAAGAACCCGAACTTATTGAAAAACTGGCCTTTTCCTTTATCAGGCATACACAACATTTATTCTGGATGGTGGATGAAGAAGGATCATTGGTCTATGCCAACAAACCGTTCTATAAATATTTTGGGATTGGCGAAGAAGCACTCCAGCAAAAGATCGTCGAACTCCTTCCTAAGGAAGTGGGGGGTGCTTTATACCAGGATCATCTCCGGGTATTAAACACCGATGCCCCGCTTTACAAAGAACAACGTGTTAAATGGGCCGATGGAACGAGCCTGGTATTTTTAATTAATCTTTTCCCCATTGACGGCACACCCGGGAAAAAACTCCTGGGTGGCCATGCTGTCAATCTTGCATCCAAACACAGTATTGAAAAACAACTAAGAGAAGCCAATGATAAACTACTCAGACTCAACAGGGTCGCAGCCAATGCGATCTGGGAATGGGATATGAGGACCGGCCAGATCTTCCGCAATGAACCCTTACTGGATATGATCGGCTACCCTATTGAAAATACCCATGGCCTCGCCTGGTGGTTACAACGGATCCATCCTGAAGACAGGAATCGTGTCAGCGACCTTGTAAAAGATACAGCTGAGAAAAAACTGCATGCCTGGGAGGATTCCTACCGGTTCAAATGTGCAGACGGATCTTATAAACATATCCGCGACCGCGGATTTATCGTGTATGAAAATGAATTGCCCGTAAAAATGATCGGTTCATTGCAGGATGTTACAGACATCAAGATCCTGAAAGAGAAACTCCTGGATGAAAAGATGGAAAGACAGAAAGAGATCTCGGAAATGGTGATCCAGGTACAGGAAAAAGAAAGAACCCGCATCGGTCATGAATTACACGACAACGTGAACCAGCTATTGACTGCATCTAAACTTTTTGTGGAAATGATGGCTCCCCGTTCGGAGGAAGAAAACGGATTCAAACAAAAAGGAATTGAGTACGTGGTGATGGCCATCGAAGAGATCCGGAAACTTTCAAAAGAGCTGGTCGTGCCACAACTGAAAGACCGGGGCCTGGTGATCAGTGTTCAAAACATGATCGACGACATGAATATCGCCCAGAAAATAAAAATATCATTTGCTCATGACGGGAATATAGACCTGTTAACCCCCGGCCGTAAGCTCACCATGTTCCGTATCATCCAGGAACAGCTAAAAAATATCTTCAAGTACAGTAAGGCTACAGTCGTCAATATTTATATGCATCGAAAGAATGGCGACGTCCAGCTGGTCATCAGGGATAATGGAATCGGATTTGATTCTGCTAAAACCTATACCGGTGTAGGACTTAACAGTATTCACGAAAGGACAAGATTCTATAACGGAACGGTCGATATCCAAACCTCTCCGGGAAGCGGATGTAAGATGACCATTACCATACCCGTACATTAATCCAGTCGGCAGTCCTTGCTGCATTTTCGTATTTAAAATTTAGCATTCAACATTTAGAATTTATTTAAATAAATGGGGTAATTTCCATTTATAACTTGCCAGGATGAAAATTCTAGAAATAAAAGTGCTGAAGGGGCCCAATTACTGGAGCATCAGGAGACCCAGGCTGATCCAAATGAAGCTGGACCTGGAAGAAATGGAACAAAAACCTACCGACAAGATCCCCGGTTTTCCTGAAAGGCTGGAAAAGATGTTTCCCAGCATGATCGAACACCGTTGCAGTGAAGCTGTCCGAGGTGGATTCTTTAATCGTGTGAAAGAAGGTACCTGGATGGGCCATGTGATCGAACATATCGCATTGGAATTACAAACCCTTGCCGGGATGGATACTGGTTTTGGACGTACGCGAACGCCGGAAGGAGAAAAAGAAGGCGTTTACTATGTAGTATTTAGTTATATCGAAGAAGATGCAGGTGTATATGCAGCCCGCGCATCTGTACAAATTGCACAGGCCCTGATCGATGGTGTTGAATATGACCTGACAAATGATATCCAGCAAATGCGGGAGATCCGGGAAGACACGAGGCTGGGGCCATCAACGGGTTGTATCGTTGACGAAGCCGCAAAAAGAGGGATCCCTTTTATCCGGTTAAATAAACAGAGCCTCGTTCAATTGGGATATGGGGTAAATCAAAAAAGGATCCGGGCCACGATCGCATCGACTACGTCCAATATCGCAGTGGATATTGCCGGCAATAAAGAAGAAACGAAGATGTTGCTGGAAGCTGCAGAAATTCCGGTGCCAAGAGGCACGGTAGTAAGAACAGAAGAGGGGCTGGATGAAGCCATCAGTAAATACAAATACCCATTGGTGATCAAACCGATCGATGGCAACCATGGAAAAGGCAATACAACCAATATCAATACGCAGGAACAGGCACTCAAAGCATTCATGGCCGCCAAGGAATACAGTCGCAGCGTGATCGTTGAAAAATTCATCACCGGCGTCGACTTCCGGGTACTGGTGATCAACTATAAATTTATTTGCGCAGCTTTAAGAACTCCCGCCTCTGTCATTGGTGATGGTAAACATGATATACAATGGCTGATCGATGAAACCAATAAAGACCCCCGCCGCGGTTATGGTCATGAAAAAGTGCTGACACAGATCACACCGGATGCATTCACTGAAAAAATACTGGTTGAAAAAGGATATACGCTTGCTACGGTGCCGGCCAAAGCTGAATTTGTATTGTTGAAATCCACAGCCAATCTTTCTACAGGGGGAACATCGACTGATGTTACAGATGAAGTTCACCCGGCAAATATTTTTATGTGTGAGCGGATCGCCAGGATCGTCGGACTCGATATTTGCGGAATAGATATCATGGCTCCCGACTTGCGTACACCCGTTACAGAAAATGGCGGCTGCATATTAGAAGTCAATGCTGCCCCGGGATTCAGGATGCATATCGAACCCGCTGAGGGTTTAGCCCGGAATGTTGCCGAGCCCGTTGTTGATATGCTTTTTCCCAAAGGCAGTGCCGGACGTATCCCGATCATTGCGGTCACCGGCACAAATGGAAAGACGACCACTACCCGTTTAACAGCTCATATTGCGAAAAGTGCTGGCAAGAAAGTCGGGTATACGACCTCCGATGGCGTGTATATACAGAACCAGTTAATGATGAAAGGAGATTGTACGGGGCCGGTGAGTTCAACCTTTGTTTTAAAAGATCCCACCGTTGATTTTGCCGTGCTGGAATGTGCCAGGGGCGGCATTTTGAAATCCGGCCTGGCTTTTCAAAATTGTGAAGTAGCGGTGGTTACCAATGTAGCAGCTGATCATATGGGGTTAGCAGGCATACATACGATCGAGCAAATGGCGAAAGTAAAAGCGGTGTTGCCGGAAACCGTATTCCCCCATGGTTATGCAGTATTGAATGCCGATGATGACCTGGTGTATAAAATGAAAAATGAACTGAAATGTAATATCGGCTTATTCAGCATGAATGAAAACAATCCGCGGATAAAAGAACATTCAGCAGAAGGCGGTATTTCCGCAGTTTTTGAAAATGGTTATATCAGCATTATGAAGGGCACCTGGAAGATCAGGGTGATGCCTGTTAAAGATATTCCCCTCACCTATGAAGGGAAAGCGATTCACAATGTGCAGAATTGCCTGCCGGCTGTACTGGCCACTTATTTGTTCAGGGATATCAGCATTGAAGACATTCGCTCGGCTTTGAATTCATTCATTCCCTCTTCTACACAAACACCGGGCAGGTTGAATTTTTTCCAGTTCAGGAATTTTACCGTGCTGGCCGATTTTGCACATAACCCGCATGGCTTGCTCCTGCTCTGTGATTTTATCAGCAAACTGGAATACCCGCTCAAGATCGGCATCATTTCCGGGACCGGTGACAGGAGAGATGAAGACATTCGTCAGTTAGGTGAGATCTCAGCGAAGTTTTTTGACGAAATCATCATCCGTTGCGATAAGAATCTCCGGGGCCGGACTGCAGAAGACATTATCAGTTTATTAAAGGAAGGGATTGACCGTGTGGACCCGCATGTACCTACCATGACTATCGCCAATGAGAACGAAGCGCTTGAATACATTTATGCTAACCAGCGTCAGGGAGCATTATATACTATTATGTGCGATGTGGTAGCGGGGGCTTTGGATAAGATCAGGGAGTTGAAAGAAAGGGAGGAAAAGGAAAACCCGCAGTCGGTTTTTCATTAAGCGTAAGTTGTTAGTTATTAGCGGCCGAATACGGGCAAAACCATTTGGGAGACAATCGTCTAAGCCTTATTTTTGCACTCTTTTTACGGATTGGCCCATGGTGTAATGGTAACACTACTGATTTTGGTTCAGTCATTTAAGGTTCGAATCCTTATGGGCCAACTGAAATTCTCAGCAAAGCAGAAACCTTGCAAATATGCAGGGTTTTTGTTTTAATCTCTGCGGCTCTCTTTTTCTCCGTGGCACTCTGTGGGCTTGGTTTTGGCCACAGAGAACCGCTGAGTATGGCAGAGAACCGCAGAGATGGTCTATATTTAAATTAAGACACTTCAGGCTATGCTCATAAAAGATGATTGCTCAGGTTCTTTTTATAACTCCTGCTCAGTTTAAGTTGTACCCCGTTTTGCATCACCACAATATATTCGCCATTAAAGTGGGGAATAAGCTCCTTAACATATTCCAGGTTGATGATACTTGACCGGTGTATCCGTGCAAAATTATCGGGGTTAAGTTTGGCCTCCAGTTGGCCCAGGGTCAGTGTTAACAGATGTTTTTTACCCTGCCTGGTAAAAATGGAACAATAATAATTGGCTGCTTCCACATACTGGATATCACTTGTATTTACAAAAAAAGCTTTTTTGTTTTCCTTTATCAATAACCGGGTTGCCCTGGGTTGTTCGCCTGTTTGTTTGCTGCCGGCCAGGTAGTCCAGTAACTTATCCCATTTACCGGCATACTTATTTTTTAATTCATGGGCCATAACGGCCTTTTCAAAAGCTATATGAAACCTTTCAAAATCGAAAGGTTTCAGGAGATAGTCAATGGCATTTATTTCAAATGCTTGTATGGCAAATTTATCATAGGCGGTGGTGAAAATAAAAGCGGGCGGCGATATCTCTGCTTTAATATTTTCCAGCACTTCGAAGCCACTTAATTCCGGCATCTGGATATCCAGGAATAAAATATCCGGCTTTTCACGCAGGATCACTTCAATGGCATCAAGGCCATTATTGGCCTCGCTCAGTTCCATCTCAATACCCGTGATCCTTTTTACATATTTTTTGATCACATCCCTGGCGTGCAGTTCATCGTCTACAATGCAAATTTTATATCTGGCGGGCTTATTGATCATGATCAGTTGTAGGGAATGGCAGGAAATTGAATGATGGAAACCGAGCCCTTGCCGGGGTCTTTTCTCAAATCAAATAAAAAATTCTGTTCGCCAAATAAAGCGGCCAGCCTTTTCCTGGTATTAGAAATCCCAATGCCTTCTTGTACCTGCCCCGAAGCGCTTTGCCCGTTATCCTTTATTTGTATGGTCAGCATGGCTGCATCGGCAGACGCAGTTATTTCAATATTACCATCCTGCTTAAACGGGGCGATTCCATGCACCATCGCATTTTCAATGATTGGTTGCAGGAGAAAAGAAGGGATCGACAGGTTTTCAGTGTTGGGATCGATCCGGTAAAGGATACTTAACCGGTCTTCAAAACGTATTTTGTGAATATCCAGGTAACAGGCAACAATTTTCATCTCCTTCGCAACTGTTGTAAAATCATTTTCTGCATAATCAAGTGATGAACGTAATAATGTGCTTAGTGCGGTGATCATCCCGGCGGCTTTTTCGTTTTCCCCTTTCAGGATCAGCGACATGATCGTATTATGAGTATTGAAAAGAAAATGCGGCTGAATTTGTGTTTTTAACGATAGCAGCTGTGCCTTGACAAGCTGGGATTGCATGGCTGCATTTTTTTCAACGGTAGCTTTATAATTTTTCATGTACTCAATACTTTGTATGATGAATACAATTAAAAAATACAGGATCAGGTAAGTATGGAATTTATAAAGAAAGCCGTAGAAGAAATTATTGATGTCGCGTTTGATATGATAGATGTCGTTTGCCAGCCCCACTTCCAATCCATATTCGATAATAAATTCAGCAACCACGAGGAGAATACCTATCAGCAGGTGTTTCAGGATATTCTTATAAATGACCCCGCCGGAAAAAATGGGGATCTTCCTGGCCAGGTAGATCATGAGTGGAGTTAACAGCCCCCAGATCAGCCAGCCCAAATTGAAGATCAGGTAAAGGCCGATATTACTGTCCTTCTTCCCGACCATCCTGTCTTCCAGTATTGGCATAAAGAAATAAGCCAGGCCGAGTGTAACCCAGAAAACGACAATTCCGGTTATGAGTTGTTTCTTTGAAATAGTATGAAAGTGTCTTTCAGGCATCGCAGGGATATAAAATTAGCCAAAAGCACTTTCCGGTTGAAAAGGAGTCTTATTTGGAAAAACCTAACAAAGCTCCATTCCACCCTGCCACAAAAGCCTTTTCATTGTTAATGATATGAACCGAGTTCAACAGGTCGGTAACCAGGGGTGTATAATTTTTCCAGGTAGTTCCCCCATTAGCTGTAGACAGTATCGTTCCGTTATCGCCGGCAGCAATGCCGAACTGCCCCATACATTTAATATCTCTTATTGCCGTTGATATGCCTGTTGTTTGTACGGTCCAGCTGCTCCCTGCATTGACTGACTTATATACATGGCCTGCATGATCGCCCAGGTAAAATGTATTCGCATCCGTTGAAGTAAATGCTGTGAAAGTTATGCCGGAACTCCCGGGAGGTGCAATGGATATCCAGGTGCTGCCGCCATCTGTTGTCTTCAGTAGGGTGCAGTTTAATCCCGTCATAATGCCCAGTGTGGAATTGACAAAAAATATGCCCCTTGCATCTGCTGAAGGGCCGGCCATGGTAACCCAGTTGTTTCCTCCATCCGTTGTTTTAAAAAGTTGCCCGGCATTATTCAATGCATATCCTGTGCTGGCAGATGAAAAGCCGATGCCAAAAATAAAACCCGTGGGAGGGGTAGCCGCAGTTGTCCATGTATTACCTGCGTCAGTTGTCTTAACTACAACCGCATTCCCGGCAACAAACCCTGTGTTATTATCAAAGAAAGTCCCGCATTGCAGATCCTTCGTTGTGCCTGTATTGAAGGGCGCCCAGCTGGTACCCCCGTTGATCGTTTTCAAACCCGTTCCCCCATCTCCAAATACAAAGCCGTTATTGGCATTCGTAAAATAGATATAGTTGAGAAAATTATTTGTCCCGGAAGTTAATTTCTTCCAGGAGGGTTCCGTTATTACCGGCAGGGGTGTGCTGCCTTTATTACAGGATGTATGCAGGGAAAGCAGGAAGACCAGGTTGATCAGCATAGTTTTCATTTTTAAGTTTTGGGCACAAAGCAATCCGGTACGGGGCAGATGGAAAAACGTTTATAAGTAAGAAGTGTGATAAATCAGTAAGCCGTTATCATTTCTTATTTGAATTAATGAAATCCTCTGTCAGCCGGAGAATCTGGCGTCCTACTTTCTCCTTCGGGTATTCACTGTTATTGGTAAGGAGAACGACGGATATTCCACGATTCATCCAGCAATAGTATTCTGAAGTGAAGATGAGGTTGGAGCCGGATGTATAAAAAATAGAATTCCCGGTTTTTGTTTTCCTGATCAGCTTTGATACCATCATATTTTCCAGTTTAGTGGGCAGTAGCTCTTTTTTGAAAAGAGCGTCGAAGAAACGGCTTAACTCGCTGGCGTTGGCCATCATCCCGCCATTGGCGAAAAGATAAGGTGAGGGTCCATTTACGCCGAAATAATTATTCGTGGATCCCCAGGGGTTCTTGTTCAATTGTCCGCAAACCATTTCATTTTTTTTCCAATTGGGAATGCTGTACCCCATTTTTTTGATCCCTAGCGGATCGAAAAGCTCCCTTTTTACATACGCCTCATAAGGCATATTCGCTACCTGCTCTATTATATATCCCAGTATTGTGTAACCGGTATTTGAATATTGAACGCTGTCCCCGGGATGAAATAATAGCTTTGATCCTTTTACTTTTTCAATAAATCCTTCTTTGGTGATCACGGTATCTTCATCCAGGCCCAGGGATTCTTTCAACCCCGAGCTATGGGTAAGAAGCTGAAGCACTGAAATGTCTTTTTTATCTTCCGGCCAGCCGGCTATGAAATCACTTACCTTTTGATCAAGGCTCAGTTTCTGGTTTTGAACCAGCCTGAGAACTGCGACTGTGGTTATCATCTTGGTAATAGAGCCGATATCATAGATCATATCCCTTTGTGTTTTCTTTTTCAGGTTGCAATCGGAATAACCGTATCCTTTGTACAGTAATGTATGAGCATCATCCTGTCGAAGCAGGATGGTACCGGAGAAACCCTCTTGCTCAGCATTTAGAAGGATCGAGTCGACGGATTTTTTCAACCACTTGAAATCAGCGTCATCATTTTGTGCCCGGGTGACCGTTGGTCCCATCAGGCTGACAGCAGTTAGTATCACTAATTTGAATAAACGGAAAATTAATATGGCTTTCATGTCTGTTACTTTACAAGGGAATGCCTGTAGGGGTGGTCCAGGAATATGAAGATATAGGCGGATGGAACAAGGCCTTCCTGTTTAACTGGAAAATAGAACGCCTTACTTAAAAAAATTGCTGTTTTGTTACTTCGTCAGGATGATCGTCTGCTTTTTGGCGGCTATGCGGGGTTTGCCATTGACACCTAATAAGGGGGTCATTTGAGGAGCCGAAAGTATGATCCTCTCTTTTACCTGGCTCTCTAAGTAAGAATTGGATGCTTCACAGGATACTTTATTGACGCCGATCTGTCCATCGAGGCCGATCTCGTATTCTATCAACACAGAATAGATCCCTTTTTTGATCTTATCAGACGTCAACACATCCGTTTTCAGCGTGTTGGTGAGTTCAGTAATAAAATCTTTCCAGATCTTATTATTATCCTTAGGAACAGCAGGAGGCACATTAGCAGCAGAGACTGCTACAGTATCTAATTTTGTAGTAACAACACCCGTTATAGAGTCCTTGGTAACCGTTGAAATTATTTTTTTATCCGGCGGTAGAGGGATTTTCCTGCTTGTATCGATCTTAGAGCTCAGGTCTTCCCCTTTCCTGATCACAGTGCCCGTATCCGTCTTCAGTTTCCCGCTAAATAATGTTTCTTTGAGCGTTTGAGCATTCGCTGAAAAACCAACAAGAAGTAGTATTGCCAATATCCCCGATTTCATATTACAAAAGTTATGCATTCCGGATAATTTTCAAAGGGTTTATAGAACCAAAAGGTTGGATGCAAGTTAGTAGCAAAAGATGTTAGCATCCTCTTAAAAGTCGGCTATACATGCAGTATAACCAATAATGATCTGAGTATGAGGAATCCAAATATATACATCATCCGCCGCCAGGTCTGGTTGTTCGAATAATCCTCTACCAGGAATAAATATCGCAGGGGCAGGTAGAAAAGCACAAAGGCAAAAGACAGCATCAGGAACAGGGCCCAGACATCCGAAAAGCCTTTGATGGAATTGCCATTGAAGATCGTCATGACCCCTTTTTCCCAAAAAGCAAACGTAAAAGTTGCAATACTAATACAGAGGAAGACATCTGCGACCAGCTCACGGTAAAATAAATGAGCCACTGAAAATCTCGCGGCGTTCTTTATTTTTTTCCGGTGCCGGTATACCAGCCAGGTGACTAACCCGGCAACCAGCATATACATCAACAGGAACCGGCCACTGACCTGGTCTCCCTCATGGGCAGGGCGCACCCCAATGATCTTCCGGATAACCGGCTCTGCAAATAAGATGGCTGTAAAAATGATGATCCAATGCCCCAATATTAATAATAAAAGCATCGGCATTTCGCGGGGCGACTTGCCTGCCCGTATCAACCGCAAATAAAGAGGAATATGTTTCATCCAGGAGCCGGCCACATACATCAAAAAAGCGATCAGCATCCACCCCGAAAACCAGGAGAATGAAATAAAATCAGACAGGCTGGGGAAAATAAAACCAAGAAGGATACTGGTGATGAAAACCACCCAATCAAAGATCGCTGCCCTGTTTTGATTGATATAAAGTGCCGGTGATCGCATTTACGCGGTGCGCTTCGCTCTTGGTTTCAACGAAGTCAGCGAAGCGATCTTCACCGGTTTGCCTGTATCAATACTATTTCTCGCTGCAATGCCGATGAGCGCAGACATGGCGCCATCGCGACTTCCCGCAGATTGTTTCCAGGGATCTTCGCCGCCAACAAATACATGTTTGCGTAACCTGACATCTCCCCCACCATGACCCGCTTCGGAGTTATCAATGCGAATGATCTCCCGCTTGCCAAAATTGGTAGTCAGCATGATCTCGTCGAAATGATCCTCTTCCCAGGGTTGCATCTCTTTGATCCAGGCTTCTAATCTCCCCTTGGTGCCATTGAAGGCAATGCGATATCCTTCATAGGGAGAATAGGCCGTGAGCGAATAACTTACCTGCACTTTATTCGCATACCTGATCTGCACAGCCATCTTATCGAAAATATCAATGTCTTCCCTCCATACACAACCATCTCTTAAGTAGCCGTCGTAATGCTGGTTCTTCACATACAGATCAACCAGTCGCTGATCCTTGGTAATATCCCAATAGAATGGGCAGGCTGTTTTGTAAGGGCAGGACCGGCAATCAGTATGGCGGTAAGAACTGTTCCTGCCGTAAAACTCGAGCGCACCATTGGCAAATACTTCTTCAGGATCTGAATCGAGCCACCAGTTGAGCAGGTCAAAATGATGGGAAGCTTTATGGACCAGCAGCGAGCCACTGTTCTTTCTCAACCGGTGCCATCTCCGGAAATAGTCGGCCCCGTGATGGATATCGAGGTACCAGTGAAAGTCAGCTGATGTGATCGTACCGATCGCTCCGTTGCGTAATAGTTCATATAATTTCTGACGATGCGGTGAATAACGATAATTGAAAGTGACGACGATCTTCTTGCCGGTCTTCTTTTCTGCATCCAGGATCTGCTGGCACTTGAATTCATCCGTCGTCATGGGCTTTTCAGTAATGATATTTGCACCATACTCCATCCCCCTGGTAATAAAATTATGATGCGTACCATCAACGGTGGTAACGATCAGCCTGTCGGGCCTGGTGGCTTGCATCATTTCATTAAAGTCGGTAAAGGTGGGGCAACTTAATCCCAGCATTTTTTTTGCTGTTTCCACGCGACCGGGATTAATGTCGCAGAGCCCGACAAATTCCATCACATCTTTGAACTCAGCAATAACAGGCACACCCCACATTCCTGTTCCGCGATGACCCGTTCCTACCATGGCGACGCGTTGCTTGGCAACAGAAGAACTGTTTGCCATCAGGGGGTCGAGTAATATAGCGCCGGCTAATACAGCACCCGTATTTTGGATAAATATCTTGCGATCCATAAAAATTATTTTTAAGTAGAGAAGTGATCCCTAAAAATTAAGGAAAATCTGTGAATTGAGCTTCGATTATTGTCCTTGATTTAGTGAAGGTTATCGATACAGCGCTTTAGGCTTTCCTTCCAATCTTTTGTTTTGATACCATAAACCTGTTCGATCTTTTGTGTATTCAAAACAGAATAAACGGGCCGCTTCGCAGGGGTAGGGAATTTTGAAGTGGGAATCGATTCTATTTTACAGGAACTGCCACTGATCTCTTTAATAGCCACTGCAAAATCATACCAGCTGATCACTCCTTTGTTACAGAAATGATAGACCCCGGCTTCCCATTTCCCCGAAGAAATGATCTGTAAGATAGCAGCCCCCAGGTCGGCGGCATAGGTGGGGGATCCCTGCTGGTCATTGACTACCTGGATCTGATCTTTTTCGCTCATCACTCTTAGCATCGTCTTCACAAAATTCTTTCCATAGGAAGAATAAAGCCAGGAAGTCCTGATGACGATCGAACTGCCGGAAGAAAGAACAAATCTTTCACCGAGGAATTTAGTAAGACCATAATGATTGAGGGGGTTCAGCTCATCGTCTTCCTGGTAGGGTTTACTGGCAGTCCCATCAAAGACATAATCGGTGGAGATATGAATAAGCTGCGTTCTATATTCAAGACAAAGCCTGGAAAGCTGGGCAGCTGCCGTAACATTTATATTAAATGCTTTTGTTTTTTCTTCCGGGTCCTCCGCTTTATCCACAGCTGTATAGGCGGCACAATTAATACAATACCGGGGTTGATGTTGGGAAAAGAAATTTTGTAGTTCGACGATATTTTCTATCGGGAGCTCTTCTTTGCCGGTAAATAAAAATTCAAATTGAGGATAAGACGGGGCCAGGTCCCTCATTTCCATGCCCAACTGGCCATGGGCGCCGGTAACCAGTATTTTGGGGTTGTTACCCATCAACTTTCATATATAAATGTATTCCTGCAGTTGCCAAAGCTGGGCAATTCCTGGTCTTTTTTCGAAATGAGCCGTTTATCCGGCGCAACTTTCCAGTCAATATTCAAACCAGGATCGTTATAAAGAATGCCGCCCTCACTCTCCTTATTATAATAGCCATCACATTTATATAATAAAACAGCCCTGTCTCCCAGCACCGAAAAGCCATGGGCAAATCCCCTGGGGATATAGAATTGTTTTTTATTCTCCCCGGACAATTCAATACTGTAATGCTGACCAAACGTAGGTGAGTTTTTACGGATGTCCACCGCCACATCGATGATCCTGCCATGTATCACCCGGACAAGTTTCGCCTGTGCATGAGGCGGGAGTTGATAATGCAGGCCCCGGATTACCCCCGCCACCGAATAAGATTCATTATCCTGTACGAAGGGGCCGATCTTGTTATCGCGGTATACCTGATCATTATATGATTCGAGAAAGTAACCCCGTTCATCTTTGTTGATCACGGGTTCAATGACCAATAACCCTTTAATATATGTCTCAATAATATTCAAGTTACAGGCTCCAGTATTTACGGTTTTGGATCTTGTTGCGGTAGATACCCTTGATATCCGCTATCAATCCATTTTCATGGGTGATCCCTGCAAAATAATTGTCATCATGGTCAAGATAAACTTTATGAGGCACTGCCACAATCACCGCATCATAATTTTTTCCCGGCTGGGTTATCAGGCCAAATCCATATTCTTTCAGTAATGCGTCGTGACTGGCGAGGGGATCTTCCACATCCACTTCTATCGAAAAGGACTGAAGTGCTTTTACCAGGTCGGCTACCTTAGAATTGCGTATATCGCTTATGTTTTCTTTGAAAGTGGCGCCTTTTACCAATACCCTGGGGTGTTGATTCGCCGGCTGGCTTTGAATATGCTCCTGCACTTTTTTCGCTACATATCTAGCCATATTATCATTGATATTCCGGCCCGCCAGTATCACTTCCGCGTCATATCCCAACTGATGGGCTTTGTAGGTAAGATAATAAGGATCTACACCGATACAATGTCCACCTACCAGCCCCGGATGAAAGGGCAGAAAATTCCATTTGGTACCGGCTGCTTCCAATACATCATATGTATTGATGTCCATCATATTAAATATTATGGACAACTCGTTCATTAAAGCGATGTTCAGGTCCCGCTGTGTGTTTTCTATGATCTTGGCAGCTTCTGCCACTTTGATGGAAGGGGCTTTGTGAACGCCGGCTTCCACAACGATTTCATAAACTTTTGCGATCTCTTCCAGTGATTCCTTGTCGCATCCGGAAACCACTTTGGTGATATGGGGGAGTGAATGTTTCTTATCACCCGGGTTGATCCGTTCAGGTGAATATCCCAACTTGAAATCGATGCCACATTGTAAACCAGAAAGTTTTTCGATGATGGGTAAACAATCTTCTTCTGTACAACCCGGGTACACGGTTGATTCGAAAACCACGTAATCTCCTTTTTTGATCACTTTACCGATCGTTTCCGAGGCTTTTTTCAACGGAACCAGGTCCGGGGCATTTTTTTCATCAACAGCCGTAGGCACGGCTACAATAAAAAACACGGCTTTTTTCAACTCCTCCAGCGAACTGGTAAAAGTAATATCACAATTTTTGAAAGCAGAAGATTCAAGTTCCTGGCTGGGATCCAGTCCCTTTTTCATCATATCAATTCGTTGTTCATTGATATCAAATCCGATGACAGGCAACTTTTTTGCGAATTCAAGTGCGATGGGTAATCCCACATAACCCAGCCCGATCACTGCGAGTATAGCTTTCCTGTCTTTTAATTCCTTGTACATATATATATGATGTTATCCATCAGGGATTGCTGGAAAACTCTTTGGGCTCCCGGCTCCATTCTTCCCGGGGTATACTTTTGAAATACTCATAGGTGATTTTCAATCCCTGCTGCCGGTTCACTTTGGGCTCCCAGCCCAGGAGTTCTTTTGCTTTAGTGATATCAGGTTGCCTTTGTTTGGGGTCATCTACCGGGAGCGGCTTATAAATGATCCTGACCTTATTACCGGTGAGGGCAAGGATCTCCTGTGCGAATTCCAGTAATGAAATTTCATTCGGGTTGCCGATGTTAACAGGCATATGATAGCTGCTCAGTAATAATCGATAGATCCCATCCACCAGGTCGTCTACATAACAAAAGCTGCGTGTTTGTGATCCATCCCCGAATACAGTGAGGTTTTCTCCTCTTAAAGCCTGGCCGATAAATGCCGGGAGCGCCCTTCCATCATTCAATCTCATCCGCGGGCCATAGGTATTGAATATCCTCACGATCCGTGTATCGACATGATGGAAAGTATGGTAAGCCACCGTAATGGACTCCATGAATCTTTTTGCTTCGTCATATACACCACGCGGACCCACCGGGTTTACATTTCCCCAGTATTCTTCGTTTTGAGGATGTACAAGCGGATCACCATATACTTCACTTGTAGAGGCGACCAGTATTCTCGCTTTTTTTGATTTTGCCAGGCCCAGACAATTATGGGTACCCAGTGCACCTACTTTCAATGTTTGAATCGGGATCTTCAGGTAATCGATCGGGCTGGCAGGGGAAGCAAAATGAAGAATGAAATCGAGATGACCCGGAAAATCAATGAACCGGGTAATATCATGATGGATAAATTCAAAATTCTTTTCATTTTTCAGGTGGGCAATATTGCGCATGTCCCCGGTAATGAGATTATCCATACCCCATACCTTATATCCCTCTTTCATGAACCGGTCGCACAAATGCGAGCCCAGGAACCCGGCCGCGCCGGTGATGAGTATGTGTTTTCCCTCCATATATATTAGTTCACAATTTCCCGGCCCACGCTCTCATAGTGTATGCCCAATTCACGCATGGTTTCCAGGTCAAACAGGTTGCGACCGTCGAAGATAGCTTTGTTTTTTGAGGCTGGTAGTGATCTTTGAAAAATCGGGTGTCCTGAATTCACTCCATTCTGTAGCAATGATCAATGCATCTGCGTTCTTCAGTGTATCATACTGGCTTTCGCTGTAATCTATTTTATTTCCCAGGACTGCTTTTACATTCTTCATGGCTTCCGGGTCAAAGGCGCTTACTGTTGCTCCCGCTGAGATCAATTCATGAATGATCGCCAGGGCAGGTGCTTCCCGGATATCATCCGTATTGGGTTTAAAAGCCAAACCCCATAACGCAAATCTTTTCCCTTTCAGATTATTTCCGAAATATTTCCGGATGCCGGGTACCAGGTGAAGTTTTTGTTCTTCATTGACCTGCATCACTGCGTTCAATATCCTGAATTCATAATTCGATTCCTGCGATGAACGGATCAAAGCCTGTACGTCTTTGGGAAAACAGCTTCCTCCATAACCGATACCGGGAAATAAAAATCTTTTGCCGATACGTTCATCACTTCCGATGCCCCGCCTTACCATATCCACATCCGCCCCCAGGCGTTCGCATAAGCGTGCGATCTCATTCATAAAAGAGATCTTGGTAGCAAGAAAAGAATTAGCCGCGTATTTAGTCAACTCGGCGGAACGTTCGTCCATATAAATGATTGGATTGCCCTGGCGGACAAAAGGTGCATAGAGTTCTCCCATCAGTTTTCTGGCTTTTTCCGAGTCTGTGCCGACAACGACACGGTCCGGTTTCATAAAATCTTCCACGGCCACTCCTTCACGAAGGAATTCAGGGTTACTGACAACGTCTACTTCACCTTTAAAATTCTTTTGGATGGCTGCTTTTACTTTAGCTGCCGTGCCCACCGGAACCGTACTCTTATCGACGATCACTGTATAGCTCTTCAATAATTTTCCCAATTGTTCCGCCACGGTTAAAACCGATTTCAGGTCGGCAGAACCATTTTCCCCCGGGGGAGTGGGTAAGGAAAGAAAAATTATGGATGCATCCTTCACCCCTTCTTCGAGGCTGGTAGTGAACCGGAGTCTTTTTTCCTTGCAATTCCGAAGAAATAATTTCTCCAGCCCGGGCTCATATATCGTGATCTCACTCTTATTCAAACTTTCGATCTTGGCCACATCGATATCCACGCAGATGACCTCGTTACCTGTTTCCGCAAAACAAGTTCCGGTTACTAAACCAACATAGCCCGTTCCAACAACAGCAATTTTCATGTTCAATTTTATTTATCGAGGAATTCTAAAACCTTTGTAACAATATGATCCATTTGTTCTTCATCCAGTTCCGTATGCATGGGCAAAGAGATCACTCTTTCGGTGAGCCAATCCGTAACCGGCATTTTATTCGAAGCGGTATTAAATGCTTCAAACATTTTTTGTTTATGTCCCGGTACAGGGTAATAGATCATCGAAGGAATCTGGCTGGCTGCCAGGAAATCTTTAAGCGAATCCCTGTAGGCTGCCGGATTTTCTTTTACATCAACGATCAATGTGTATTGATGAAAAACATGACGTGAATAAGGAGGGCGATAAGGGATCTTTAACCGGGGATGATCACCAAAAGGCCGGTCATAATGATCAGCCGCTTTTCTGCGCGCCGCGATATATTCATCCAGGTGCTTCAATTTGATATCGAGAATGACAGCCTGCATCGAGTCCAGCCGGCTGTTGCAACCCACCATATCATGATAATATTTTTTGCTTTGCCCATGATTCGCCACCATGGTCAATCGACCTGCCAGTTCTTTATCATT
>DATINK010000238.1:0-13577 GCA_035474355.1 Chitinophagaceae bacterium
CTTTTGTTGTCTTCCTATTTCTTCGATCCCCATGAACAACCCTTTCAGGTAATCGTCCGCTACATTTATATACTCCGGCTTTTTTTCCGAAGCCTTTACGAGCGCTTTATAAAATTGTTTGGGAGAAAATTTTGAAAGATCGTCTAGCTGCTCCACGGCGGGTCCAAACCCGGCCCTCCACATGAGGTGCTGGTTTTTGAGCTGGTTAGTCAACGACATGCGCTAAATTTTTTATTTCAGACTGGTATTCAGTCTCTAAGTTTAAGAAAAACTACCTTATTTGACGTTAAAAAGGCAGTTGACAGTTGGCTCGTCAACTATTTAGCGCTATTCGTCAGCACATAAGCTCTTACATTGCTGGCTTCTACCCTGTTAAGCCTTGCCCTGGGTATCATTCTACCCAGGATCCTTTCCCAACGCGTGCCTGCATATTTGGCGGGATCGGGCAGATCGTGACATCGGGAACAGCTTTCTGTAAAAACTGATTTCCCCTGTACCAGGTCTACAGCTACCAAATTACTGTCCGTCATTGCCCTCCCGGAAAGCGCAACCTGCCTGCCGGCAGGCACGGCGGGTGGCGGAGGTTCCTGCGTCCGGGTAGTGATCGTTGGCATTGCTTTCTTATGGCAGGCTATCAGGCCGGTAAAGAGGGTGATAAGAAAAAAAAGTTTCATTAAATATCAGGCTTTTATCGTGATCCGGCTGATGGTTTCGTAAAACTCCGTAATGGTATTGAAAATTGAACAAAGAAATTGATTGAATATTTCTTCTGAAGTTTAAAAATGGAATAAATTTATCAATCGGTTTACTACTCACATCATAAAAAATCTACAAAAATTTATGAAGAAACTACTCTTGATCCTTGCAGGAAGCTTTTGGCTTTTCCTGGGATGTAACAAAATGTCTTCTAATAATGAGGCATCTGATGAAAACGTCGTAGCGCCAACAGAAAGACATTGTGCCGCTTATGATGTCTTGCAACAACAACTGCAGGAAGATCCTTCACTTGCCGAACGCATGAATGCGATCGAACGCTTTACCCGGGATTTTGAAGCTGATCATTCACGTCTTGTAGGTGGTGTCATGGAAGTTCCTGTTGTGGTCAACGTTCTTTATAAAAAAGCATCCGAAAACATTTCAGCTGCCCAGATCCAATCACAGATCGATGTGTTGAATGAAGATTTTGCAGCCACCAACAGTGATTATATGCTGACCTCTACTTATAACAGCGTGAAATCAGGGAACTGTGGAATTCGTTTTGTATTATCCAACGTGGTACGTAAATCCACCACCAAGAATAGCTGGCAGGCAAACGACGCCATGAAGAAAAGCAACCAGGGAGGCATTAATCCTACCAGTCCTTCCACTACCTTGAATATCTGGGTTTGTACGCTGGGTGGCGGGTTATTGGGATATGCACAATTTCCAGGTGGAAATGCCAACACAGACGGAGTGGTTATCCTGAATACAGGTTTTGGTCGTACAGGCACAGCCGCCGCACCATTTAATAAGGGTCGCACTGCTACTCACGAAATAGGCCACTATTTTAATCTACGACATATCTGGGGCGATGCAACTTGTGGCAATGACCTGGTTAGCGACACCCCTTTGCATAATACCTATAATTTCGGTTGTCCAGCCGCCGGGCATCGCAGCACTTGCACAGGCACTCCTGTTGAAATGACCATGAACTATATGGATTATACTGACGATGCATGTATGTATATGTTCTCTGTTGGACAAAAGACACGCATGCAAGCTACCTATGCTGCTGGTGGTCCGCGAGCCAGTCTTCGTTAAATAATTTTTTATTGATAAAGAAAACCCGTTCAGCAATGGATGGGTTTTTTTATAGCATAATTTTTTCTTGCCGGTAAGGCGGAAAGACGGGCTTTGAGGGTCGATTATGAGATTGTATCAAATCCCGTAAAGTCTCTTAATACTTTAGGGATATTGATTTCCTGGCCTGTTTGATTGTTTTCTAAAATACAAGCCATAATGCGTGGCAAGGCAAGTGAGCTTCCATTGAGCGTATGAACCAATTGAGATTTTCCACCTGCATCTTTATAGCGGATCTTCATCCGGTTGGACTGAAAAGTTTCAAAGTTGCTTACCGAACTTACTTCCAGCCATTTTTCCTGCGCAGCGCTGTACACTTCAAAATCATAGGTGAAGGCAGATGCAAATCCCATGTCGCCCCCGCACAATTTTAAAATTCGATAGGGCAGTTCCAGGGATTGAACCAGTTTTTCAACGTGCTGAACCATTTCTTCCAGGGCTTCATAACTTTTTTCCGGGTTAACCAATTGAACGATCTCCACCTTATCGAATTGATGCACCCTGTTCAGACCGCGAACATCTTTTCCAAAACTTCCCGCTTCCCTGCGAAAACAAGCGGAGAATGCTGTCATTTTAATGGGCAGATCCGCTTCTTTCAGGATCTCATCTCTGTATATATTGGTAACAGGAACTTCTGAAGTCGGAATAAGATAGAGTTCATCCGCCTCCACATGATACATCTGGCCTTCCTTATCCGGCAATTGTCCTGTACCATAAGCCGAATCAGCATTGACCAGGAATGGGGGCAGGTATTCGGTATAACCGGCATTTACATTGAATTGCAAGAAATACTGGATCAATGCATGTTGCAGCCTGGCACCCTTTCCTTTATATAAAGCAAAACCGCTGCCGCTGATCTTCGCGGCTTTTTCAAAATCCACAATATCATATTTCCTGATCAGGTCCCAGTGCGGAACAAACCCGAAAGGGAGAACTGGTTTTTTGCCGCCTTCGCGTTCTATTACATTATCTGCGGCTGCCCTTCCCTCGGGAACATTATCCGATGGAAGGTTGGGCAATTTTACCAATTCTTCCTGCAATTTTTTTTCTGCCGCGGTAAGTTCTTCTGTAATAGGCTGAAGTGCGGATTTTAATGCAGTTACTTCTTTTTTCTTCGCTTCCGCTTCTTCCTTTTTACCGGCAGCCATGAATTGTCCGATCTCTTTGGAAATACTATTTACCTGGGATTGCGTTTTTTCAAAATCCAGTTGTGCTTTCTTGCGCTGATCATCCAGGCTGAGGACAAGGTCAACCAGGTCCGCGTTGGCAAAAAATTTCTTTGCCAGTTTTTTCTTTACGGTATCGGGATCCTGCCGGAGGACCTGCAATTGCAACATGGAAAATGAATTTTGCGGCAAAGGTAATTGAAGCCCATCAGATACAGAGCTCCACTTCTTCGGGTTTTTTGGTGTAGATGAGGATTTCATCTACTTTTCCCCTGACCATCTTCAGGACAATACTACCATAAGATGTATCGAAGAATAAATACCTGTTAGGGCCATCTTCCAATCCGCCGGCATTTTTCCCGAGAAGTGTTTTTACATCATTTTCAGATTTATCAAACAGATCGATACTGAATGTTCCTGTAAACCCCCGGCGGACATCGATAAAATCGTTACCGGTATAGTAATAGAAATTGTGATCTGTAAAAAAAACACCGCCCCCGCAATTGATCGTTGACCCGTCTTCTGTACTCGCGGTAAAACAGGGAAATTTTGCTTTTACTTCAGCCTGGGTGGCGGTTGGCTTCAGGTCATTGATGGTTCCCTTTTTAATATCTACAAATAGTTTGCTGCAATCCTGTGCCTGGCTGCTAAAGCTGGTTATTAATATGAAAAGTAATACCCTTATCACATTCATAATTTCATTTTGATCAAATATATAAAAGTTTAAAGTCTAAGGTTTAAAGTTTAGGGTCCTTATAACACCGTTCAACTTTAAACCTTAAACCTAAAACCTTAAACCTAAATTTGATCCATGTACAATGCAGACGACCTGCAATCCCGTTGGTGGACACTGGAGGCAAAATTGACCGAGCGCTTTGGGAAAAAACCAGATATGGAAGCGATCCTGTTTTTGATCGGCATCCAGGAATTCGGGCAGATCAAGGAGAAATTCACCAAGGAACAGAAGCAGGACCTGATCCATGTGGCCATTTGCAGCCTGCTTTCAGCCAGTGGTTATTATGCGCTGGAAGGTAAGGATGAAGATGGATGGCCGCATTTTAAACAATTGAAACCTATGCCGGATATGATTGCGCCGGAACAGGAAAACTTCCTGAAAGATCATATTTTACTTTACTTTGACCGGACCGAAATGCCGGGCTGAAAATCATTCAAAATGAAAAGAACCATTTTATTCTTTGTTTCGATCTTGTTCTTCATCGCCTGTATGGCACAAAAGGATTCAACGATCCGTAAAAAAGACAGGAAGCGGGATGTCTTACTGGAAACAAGTATGGGTAATATCTATATCCGCCTGTCAGATTCAACACCCTTACACAGGGATAATTTTTTAAAACTTGTAAAGGTTGGTTATTATGACAGTGTTTTATTTCACCGCGTGATCAAAAATTTCATGATACAGGGAGGCGATCCTGACAGCAAACATGCTTCCCCGGGTGAACAACTTGGAAATGGAGGACCTGCCCAGAACATACCCGCCGAATTCCGGCAAACACTATTTCACAAAAAAGGAGTGATCGCAGCCGCCAGGGATGATAATCCCCAAAAAGCCAGCAGTGGTTCACAGTTTTATATTGTCCAGGGAAAAAAATTTACCGACGCCGGCCTGGATTCTTTAGAAACTTTCCGTTTGAAAGGCAGGAAAATTCCACTGGATCAAAGAGCTGTTTATAAAACGATCGGTGGAACGCCGCATCTCGACCAGGGCTATACTGTGTTCGGAGAAGTGGTGCAGGGACTGGAAGTGGTCGATGCTATCGCAGCCGTTCAAACCAGCAAGGGAAATGATAAGGATCGTCCTTTAGTGGATGTAAAGATCCTGAAAGCGAAACTTGTCAAGCGAAAGAAACATTACAAATAGCGAGTGGGAAGTAGCTAGTGGCAAGTGGGACGACCCCACTAGCTACTCGCCACCCCCCACTGGCCTTTTCTTATTGCTGACCGATACCGCCACTTCCCTGTGTACGGTTGTTCTCATCTTCGGTTCCCAGCTTGCGTTGGCGCGAAGCTTTCACCTGGTTGTTACCAAAGCGACGGCTGATGCTGAATTTAACCTGTTGTGCATCAAATGAACCACTGGCAACCAGGTACTGACCAGTGAAATTGCTCACGCCCCTAAAGTGTAAGCTATTGAATACATCAGCGAATGCAACTTTAAATGTGCCGAAACCTTTGAATATTGTTTTTTGTACTCCCATGTCTACTGACCACATGGCATCGCTTTTGAAAGTTCCCTGCCAGAGAGATGGAGAAGCATACCAGCCACTCACTTCCACTGTCCACTTTTTGCCGATCTTTAGTGAGTTCTGTGCAAAGAAGTTCCATGCAACCACATCCAGGTCAATCACCCTGTTTCCACCTCCGAAATCAGCACGATAATGCGAGTAATTTGAGCTCAAATTCATGAAAGAACTGAAATTCTTGTATTGAAACGGGTAACTGATACTCAGGCTAACGACATTTTGTGTAGCCAGGTTTTTCTTGGTCAGGAAAGACTTTGATTTTTCAGCCGTATCAACGATCTGGGTAAACACATCACTCACATGGCTGTAATTCAACATCGTGGTAAGCTTATACTTATATGTATTTGACAAACCAAAACTGTTCGTGTACTGAGGACGTAAATCTGTATTTCCTTTCATATAAGTATACTCATCCAGCTTGAACTCAAAGGGGTTTAGATCCTGGTACGCGGGCCTGTCAATACGCCGGCTATAGGTCAGGTTCCATTGACTCATCGGGTTCTTGTTGAATGTAAGTGCCGCACTCGGGAACAGGTCTGTGTAATGCCTTTCAAAATTTTTCACTATCCCAAAATTCACTGTGCCGTCTGCGTTCAGTGGGTATGACTTCCCTGTGGAATTGGAATTTTCCATACGAACGCCTGCCTGGAACATAACTCCTTTGAGTTGCTTATTATAATTCACATACAGGGCATTGATGTTTTCACGGTATTCAAATTGGTTACTGCGGCCAAGATCCAGGGTTTTTCCCCCTGTATAAACATTATACCTGCCGAAATTATTGATTGTTTTTACCAATGAGGTTTTACCGCCAAAACCCAATCTTCCTTTTCCGGCATTCTGCTCATAATCGGTTTTCAGCGAATAAATATCTATATCTGTAGGCTGAATAAAATTGTAAACGGTCCTGCTGATCTCATTCTGACCGGTAGGATCATAATAATAGTTGGGTTGAAACTGGTCGCTCTTGATGCGGAACAAACCATAATCGGCATCCACGTTCAGTTCATGACCCGATGTATCCGCGAAACGATAATTCAGGTTAAAGTTTGCATTGCGTCTTTTGTTTTCAGCTTTATTATCCGCCACTAATAACCTGTTCACGACCATAGTTGGTTTATAGGTGATGGGGGTCCGGCTGTAATTGGTGAATTCATTGGTTCCAATATTCCCTGTTACCAATACCCCAATTGTACTTTTTTTATTCATCGTATAGTCTGCACCTACCTTGAACCCGTTACCGATATTATGATTCATCATCCGTGAATGTTGGTCGAAGATCGTATCCAGTTGTTCCCTGTATAACTGGAACAGGCTCCTGTTCTTCCCGTTATTATAATTATAATTTCCAAAAATGTTGATGTTTTTGTTCCGGTGATTCAGTGATATCCCGGCATTATATTTTGGATAAGACCCCTGGTTGTAATTCAGGTTCACAGAACCATTGGTTCCAAAGGACTTATTCTTTTTTAATTTTATATTGATAATTCCTGCGTTCCCTGCAGCTTCATATTTGGCAGAAGGATTGGTGATGATCTCAATGCTTTCGATCTGTGCTGACTGTAAATTTTTCAGGAAATTCGCAAGGTCAGCGCCACTCAAAGGATTGGGTTTTCCATCTATGTAGATAGCAACTCCATTCTTGCCTGCCAGGCTGATATTATCATCTTTGTCGATCATCACGCCAGGTGATTTACGCAATAATTCAAGCGCATCATTTCCAACTGCATTGATCGTCCCTTCCACATTCAGGATCATTTTATCTGCCTTCATTTCTACCATCGGCTTTTGTGCCGTAACCGTCACTCCTTTCATTTCACCTGTGAACTTGGGTAAACTGAGCTCGCCCAGGTTCATTTCCCCTGACCCCGAGAGTTCAAATACCCTGGAGTACTGCTGTACATACCCTACATGGGTGGCAGAAATCAGGTATTGGCCTGATTTAGAGGCTGTTATTACGAAATGTCCATTATCAGCCGTAATTCCCAGCTTTACCGTGGAGGAATCTTTGGCATTTAACAGGGAAATCGTGGTTTTTTCCAATCCCTTCCCCTGCTGATCTTTCACGGTGCCTGAAACCTGCTGTGCCTGGATATTGGCAGCTACCAGGACCGCACCCACTAAAAACGAAGCAATTTTTCTCATAAAAACCATTTTTTTTGATTTGGAGAACAAAGATAACGTTGTGTCATAGGATTGTAAAAGTCCTTCCCGACCAATGGTGAAAAAGATGGCACGAACGGCATAAAAATTCCGGTGAACTGTTGAATTCCGAAGCGCCAAAGGGGATAATAGGGTGATTTGGCGCATATTTGCAGCTCAAACCTGAAGCATGAATTTTCCTCCCAATCTGCGCTATACCAAGGACCATGAGTGGGTCAGCCTGAAAGGCAATATTGCAACTGTAGGAATTACGGATTTTGCCCAGCGGGAACTGGGCGATATCGTTTACATAGAAGTGGAAACTATTGGCAAATCGCTGACAAGCGGGGCGGTTTTTGGAACTGTGGAGGCGGTAAAAACTGTTTCCGACCTTTTTCTCCCGGTAAACGGAACGGTAAATGAGTTAAATCCGGCTTTATCCAATAGCCCGGAGCTGGTAAATAATGACCCTTATGGAGAAGGTTGGATGATAAAAATGACAGTTAATGATCCTGCTGATGTGGAAGCTCTTTTAGATGCCGCAGCCTATGAAGCTCTTGTAGGATAAAGTAATTAACCAACATTTTGGCCGACAAAACAAAATACAGCGAGGAAGAGCTGGTATCCCTGTTGCAGCAACAGGATGCACCTGCCTTTAATTATCTCTACGATAATTATTCAGGAGCCTTGTTTGGTATCATCAATGGCATCGTTCCGGATAAGGAAATAACCGCTGATATTCTCCAGGAAGTGTTCGTGAATATCTGGAAAAAGATCACTAGTTATGACCCGGCAAAGGGAAGGCTCTTTACCTGGATGTTGAATGTAGCCCGGAATGCCTCGATCGACAAGCTCAGATCCCGGGGTTACCAGGATTCCCTTAAAAACCAGCCCCTGACAGGTGACGTAAATACAGGGGGCGCTGTAGCCGTGGTGAACCCGCGCACTGACGATGTGGGTTTGAAAAAGATTTTAACTAAACTGAAGCCTGAGCAAAGGGTCCTGATAGACCTTTCCTACTTCCAGGGATTTACGCATGATGAGATCTCAAAAGCGTTGAACATTCCCCTGGGTACAGTAAAGACAAGGATCAGGGCTGCATTAATTTTATTACGAACCATGATTCAATAAAAAGTGAACATCCAGGAATACATATCAAGTGGCATCATCGAAAGCTATGTGCTCGGCCTGGCTTCACCCGAAGAAAGGGCGGAGTTTGAAAACAATTGCAGTCAATACCCCGAATTGATAACGGCCCGGATAGCTTTTGAAGAAACATTGGAAAATACTGCGAAGAAAAATGCTATAGCGCCTCCCACAGGGACGAAAGAACATATCATCCAACAATTAGGAATAACTGGTAAAACCATCACTATGTCACTCACACCGGTAAGAAGAATGAATGGTTTGAAATATGCGGTTGCTGCCTGCCTGGTCCTCCTCGCAGGAAGTCTTTACTGGAATATTTCAATGGTCAGGAAAAACAATTCCCTGACTGCAACGCTGGATAGCACCAACACGAAATTGAAAGGTGTCGATGAAAAAATGAAGGGATATGAAAATGACATGTCGATGATCGTTCAAAATCCTAATGTCAGGATGGCTTATATGAAGGGAATGCCGCAATCCCCGCAATCCTTTACCACGGTCTATTGGGATACGACCAGTCATGATGTTTACCTGATGGTCAATAACCTCCCCGCCCCGGCCAGCGACAAACAATACCAGCTCTGGGCCATCCTGAATAATAAACCTGTGGACATGGGGATATTTGATATGGAAGATCTCGCCATTCGCAAAAGACCGATGCTCATTCAACTGAAAAAAGCGCAAAGTGCCCAGGCTTTTGCCATTACACTGGAAAAAAAGGGTGGCAGCACTGCCCCCGAAGGACAGATGTATGTAATGGGATATCTCTGAAGGTTCATCTGCGCAGGCCGACTATATTGCAGAAATTTTCATAGTGAAGTCCAGACGCATTGCTTATACCTGGAGCCTGGGTTGGCTCATCTTAACCATTGTATTATTGACATTGCCGGGGTCCTCATTTCCGAAAGCTAACTGGTATAATAAGGTATGGCTGGATAAATGGATACATGTCTTTCTGTTTTTCATACTGGTGATGCTTTGGTGCAGGGCTTTTTCCGGGAATAAAAAGCCGCGTAACCAATACAAAAAGATCTTCTTTTTGATCATGATCGCCGGGATCTGTTATGGAGCAGGAATGGAATTCGTTCAAAAATTCTTTATACCGAATCGTTCTTTTGATGGAGGAGATATTCTCGCCGATGCAGCAGGATGCGGTATCGGACTTGTCTATAGTATCAGCAGGTATATAAAAAAATAGACCCCTGTGGAAACAGGGGTCGCAACCAAAACTAACTGCTTATGAGAAAATTGACTGCTTTTATAATAAGATCTGTTATTGTATAACGCAAATTTACTGCCGATAGTATGATGTCCGCTGTTAATGAAAGTTTAAAGCCTTTCTCCGGCAAACACCCTCGAAACTCTTCTAAGTAAAAACGCTTAGTCTTTTCACCTGCCTCTCGCTCAAGGGCTTCAAAAATCTGACATTCTATTGACAAAGAACGGCGCTCATTCACGCGAACTGCTCACTAATAATTAGACGCGCTTTCACCTCTTTTATTTCTAAAATTCGTGCCAAAATCTATTTTTTTAAACGGGGGACTACCAAACGTTAATTGGAATGGGCCTTCTGGTCTGAGTTCCAGTCCCTTTGATATAGCTGGAAATGAGATTTAATTCTGCCTGGCTAGCTTTTCTGAATTCTCGGCAAATTGGAGAGCATCAATCAGTTCCTGAATATTCCCGTTGAGGATATCATCAAGATTATACAATGTTAAACCGATACGGTGATCCGTTACCCGGCCCTGGGGGAAATTATAAGTCCTTATTTTGGCACTTCGGTCACCCGTACTTACCAAACTTTTCCTGTGACGGGAAATTTCTTCCTCTTGTTTTCTCACTTGTTCTTCATATAATTTAGTTCGGAGCATTTGCATCGCTTTTTCCCGGTTGCCTAACTGTGAACGTTCCGTTTGGCAAATGACGACAGTACCGGTAGGTAAATGGGTGAGCATGACCTTTGTTTCTACTTTGTTTACATTTTGTCCTCCCGCGCCTCCGCTACGCGCAGTCTCCATCTTTACATCAGCGGGATTGAGCTCGAAATCCACTTCTTCAGCTTCCGGCATAACAGCTACCGTTGCTGCCGAAGTATGAACCCTTCCGGATGCTTCCGTATCCGGCACCCGTTGTACGCGGTGGACCCCGCTTTCAAATTTGAGCACGCCATATACATCCTCCCCGGTAACTTCCAGTTGAACTTCCTTATAACCACCCACAGTTCCTTCGTTTTCACTCAGTACAGCAGTCTTCCACCCCCTTCTCTCACAATAGCGGATATACATGCGTAATAAACTACCTGCAAAAAGACTCGCTTCATCCCCCCCGGTGCCGGCACGGATTTCCAGGATCGCGTTTTTTTCATCCTGTGGATCCTTGGGTATCAGTAATTGCCGGATAGCGCTTTCCATCATTACCTTCTTTTCATCCAATGCCGGCAACTCCGTCCTGGCCAATTCCTTCATCTCGGCGTCATCACCTTCTATAGCTTCTTTGTAAAAATGAATATCGTCCAGGATCTTTTTATATGCCTGGTAAGCAATGACGATCTTTTCCAGGTTACGGTATTCCTTACTCGTTTCCGCAAACTTCTTGTTATTGTTTACGATCGCCGGGTTGGTGAGGGCTACTCCCAATTGGTCAAATCTTGCTTTTATGGCTTCGAGCTTATCGATCATACTGAGGGTCGCAAATTTAAGCATAATTACCCCGCTTAAAATAGCAGCTCTTTCTATTTAACCAGAGATGATTTTCAAAAATCTATGCCCCGTTAGGGGCAAAATGTTCCGTACCTACGGCACGGAATACTTCATATACAATCCTCACTACTACCGGCGTTTTGTGCCTGGCGGCACAAAAAAGATATGTCCTTACTGTGGGCCTAAAGGCCGGGGCAATTGATAATTTTACAAAATGGGTTTTAAGAAATTCAAGGCGGATCAATTATTCGACGGAAATAAATTTCTTGATAAAGAAACTGTTCTTGTTACAGATGAAGAGGGGGTCATTCATGACCTTGTTCCCAAGGTTGAGGCAGGTGATGATATGATAGAAATAAAAGGGATCATTTCGCCCGGGTTTATCAATTGCCATTGTCATCTCGAACTCAGCCACATGAAAGGCATGATCCCCGTATCCACCGGCCTCGTTCAATTCGTCGTGGATGTTGTTCAGCAACGTCATCTTCCGGGTTCCGATCCTGCAGATCTTGAAGGCCTCATTCTTTCAGCCATGGAAAAAGCCGAAGATGAAATGCTGAAGAATGGCATTGTGGGCGTGGGCGACATTTGCAATAATGCTTTATCGATCCATCAAAAAACGAAGGGCAGGATCTATTACCACAATTTTATTGAAGCCAGCGGTTTTGATCCTTCCATTGCCCTCACCAGGTTCCAAAGAAGTCTTGAATATTACAAGGCCTATGCACAATTCTATTCTATCCCTATTGATTCTAACTCCATTGTTCCCCACGCTCCCTATTCGGTTTCCGAAGAGCTTTGGAAGTTCATCCTTCATTTTCCCGGGAACCGTATAATGACCATTCACAACCAGGAAACGGCCGGGGAAAATGAATGGTTTATGAATAAATCAGGAGAGATGCGAAGCCTTTATGAGAAGATGAATCTGGATACTTCCTTTTTTAAGCCTTCGGGAAAAAGCAGCTTGCAAACCTATGTAACGAAATTCTTACCCAACCAGTCATTGATCCTTGTGCATAACGTATATACATCATCAGAAGATCTTTTATTTTGCCAATCCCCTGTTGTCCATTGTCAATTGTTCTGGTGCCTTTGCCCGAATGCCAATGTATATATCACGGGACAATTACCCGATGTCAATATGCTGGTTAAAAACAACTGTGCTATCGTATTGGGCACTGACAGTCTTGCTTCCAATCATTCTTTGAGCATCCTTGATGAAATGAGGACCCTTCGATCTCATTTTCCCACGATCAGTACCGGGATCTTGCTCCACTGGGCCACGCTGAATGGCGCCAGGGCATTACAAATGGATTCTTTGCTGGGTAGTTTTGAGAAGGGAAAGAAACCCGGCGTCGTCAATACCGACCATGAGCTTTCTTTTGTAAAGCGATTAATTTAAGATCTCCTTTAATACCGGGATGGTTTTCAGGGTGCCGAAATCTGAAATATGCAAGGCATAAAAATTTTCATAGGCCTGCAATAGTTGTCTCCTGAAATCATGGTGCAACCCGATCTCAACCAATTCAACAGGCTGCATGATTTTCAATAGCTGGGAGGTAACTGCGGCCTGTTTTTCTTCGAGGTAATGAGGATGGAAAGGCCTTTTATTTACAAATACACCTTCCTGCAGGTCGAGAAAAACATTTTCTTCATTATAATTATCCTCCATCCTGAACCCGAAGAAATGAGCCAGGTGAAGAGAAAAGAATAAAGGAAAATTGGCAGTTACGGTTTCGTCGCTTTCATCCAGGATCAAAAACGCATCCTCTGCAAATTGAAAAAGTTCTGTATTCTTCTCCGGCTGTTTCAGGCATTTGGTCAGCAACTCGACCATAAATAGTGCAACGGTATTCTTTTTTACGTCTGAAAAAATATGCTGGTAAAGATGTTCCCATTTGAATTCCCTGACCCGGTTCAGCTGCTTGAGTTCATTGTGATAGACAACCATGTCCAGTATGGCTGATGGTTGAAAAAGGTTGGCTTTGCCGGATCCTTTTTTCGTAGCCGTCCTGACGCCGTTGATGAGATAGGACTGAATTCCGAATTTTTCAGTAAATACCAATACGATCACACTGGTTTCACCATATTTCACCGTGCGTAAAACAATTCCTTTAGTGGGATGAAGCATTTTTAGGTTTTAGGTTCTAAGTTTTAAGTTTTAGGTAAAATAATTTATAACTTAAAACTTATCACTTAGAACTCTATATGAAAAATTTCAACGGGATATAAAGACAATCTTAGCTGCGAGATTTTCTTTGCGGCTATCGACGCTGATCAATACCAGGTAAACGCCGCTTGATATCCTTCCCCCATTATAA
>DATINK010000239.1:0-2929 GCA_035474355.1 Chitinophagaceae bacterium
AGCTGTTATAATATCTTATGTCCCCATGAGAATAGGGATCAATATAAACATCTCCCGTAGTGCTTAGCACCTGGGCACTGAAACCAAAATAGGGATTGTAATCCATCCTGAGCGTTGCAGAGGGATCATCTATACCCTGTCCGGCATAGGTCCGGATCTCGGGGAACCGTGCAGCAAGTCCGGGTTCCATAACAGGCGATTCCCAGACCTTGAATTTTGAAAATCTCCCGTCAGGCATGGGCAAATCCAGGACAAGACCCTGGGTCGCTCTGATGGGTTGTTGCTCCATCGGCAAACTGCGGAGGAAAGAAAAGAAAGCAGGAATATCGAGTGAAAAAGTCTGGTACTTGTCAGGAGTGATCGTCCTTTTGCCCCTAAGATTACGAAGAGAATTTTCGCTTACCCGGGTAAAAAAATTCTTTTGTGCGGATAATGCAAAAGAAAATAAAGTAGTCATCAAAAGGGTGATGGAAAGCTTGAATACTCTCATGAATTGCGGGTGCTAATAATCGGTCTCCAAAAATATTAATTATTCGTTCCTCCTCCAAATGATCCGTCGGCTGAAACAGGGTTTTAATCGTTGATTGTCATGCTTTACAGTCTTATGACTAAAAAAAGCCCCGCCTGTTTAACAGGACGGGGCCTTGTATTTTTACCTTCTGCTCTTTGATCAGTATCCCATGCCGCCCATATCGGGTGCAGCGTGTGAATGGGGCTCTTCTTTCTTGGGTTTGTCAGCTATCACGCATTCCGTAGTCAGCAACATACCGGCGATAGAAGCCGCATTTTCCAGGGCGATCCTGGTCACTTTTGTAGGATCGATAACCCCGGCTTTCAGGAGGTTTTCATATTTCTCCGTGTGCGCATTGAATCCAAAGTCTGCCTTTCCTTCTTTCACTTTCTGGACAACGATGGAACCTTCAATACCTGCATTTTCCACGATCTGGCGAAGCGGTTCTTCCAGCGCTCTTTTTACGATGGCCACACCCGTGGTTTCATCTTCGTTAGCGCCTTTGAATTTCTCCAGGATCTCGATAGCGCGGATAAATGCAATGCCACCACCGGGAACAATTCCTTCTTCCACTGCAGCGCGGGTAGCATGAAGGGCATCGTCAACACGGTCTTTTTTCTCTTTCATTTCCATTTCCGTAGCCGCCCCTACCTGTAATACCGCCACACCACCACTGAGCTTGGCTAAACGTTCCTGTAGTTTTTCTTTATCATAATCGGAAGTAGTTACTTCGATCTGGGCTTTGATCTGGTTGATGCGGGCCGTGATATCTTCCTTCTTTCCCTTTCCACCAACAATTGTAGTGTTATCCTTATCGATCGAGATAGAAGTGGCAACACCCAGGTAACTGAGGTCGGCGTTCTCCAATTTATAACCCTGTTCTTCGCTGATAACTATACCTTTTGTAAGTACTGCAATGTCCTGGAGCATTTCCTTGCGGCGATCTCCAAAACCAGGAGCTTTCACGGCAGCCACTTTCAGCGTACCGCGAAGTTTATTCACTACCAATGTAGCGAGTGCTTCCCCTTCAAGATCTTCAGCAATGATCAATAAAGGGCGGCTGCTTTGTGCAACTTTTTCCAGGATATGAAGAATATCCTTCATGTTACTGATCTTTTTATCATAGATCAGGATATAAGGATTCTCCAGTTCGGCTTCCATTTTCTCGCTGTTGGTCACGAAATAAGGAGAAATGTACCCGCGATCGAATTGCATCCCTTCCACTACTTCAATCCCTGTTTCTGTACCTCTTGCTTCTTCTACTGTGATCACACCTTCCTTACCTACTTTCTTCATCGCTTCCGCTATCAGTTTCCCGATCTCAGGATCATTATTGGCAGAGATGGCAGCCACTTGCTGGATCTTACTGCTATCATTACCTACTGCCTGCGACTGTGTTTTAAGATGTTCTACGACTTTTGCAACAGCTTTTTCAATGCCTCTTTTCAGGTCCATTGGGTTACTTCCGGAAGCCACCATTTTCAATCCTTCACTGATAATGGATTGAGCCAGTACGGTAGCCGTAGTAGTTCCGTCGCCTGCGATGTCAGCAGTTTTAGAAGCTACTTCTTTCAGCATTTGAGCCCCCATATTTTCAATGGGATCTTCCAGTTCGATTTCTTTGGCTACTGTTACACCATCTTTAGTAATGGCGGGAGCGCCAAATTTTTTCTCCAGCACCACGTTGCGGCCTTTGGGACCGAGCGTTACCCTGACTGCATTCGCCAGGATATCCACGCCTTTTTTCATTTTATTCCTCGCCTCGAGGTCGAAGAAAAGTTGTTTTGCCATAATTTATGATTTGAAAATTTTAAGATTAGTTCCGAAGGTATCCCCTTCGGGAAAATTTGAAAACGATTGAGGGGCCCGCGGCTTACACAGTTTTCATCAAAATATCGGAAGCCCTCATGATCAATAATTCTTCCCCGTCAACGGTTATTTCTGTGCCGGCGTACTTGCCATAAAGCACTATATCACCTACTTTTTGCGGAACCGGTATCAGTTTTCCACTCTGCTCAGAATATTTTCCCATTCCTACAGCTACGATCGTACCACGCTGAGGTTTTTCTTTGGCCGTGTCAGGAATAATAATTCCACCGGCTGTTACTTCTTCAGCCTTTGCTGGTTTTACCAGAACCCTGTCATCGTAGAGTTCATAATTAGCTTTTTTAGCCATAATTGTATTGATTTTTGAATTGTTGAAATGTTGATCACCGCCTGGATACGGTTTTTTGCCTCTTTCCTAGGTTCCGGTTTGGGACGGCAAAGGTAACCCGAAATAACATGCCATTGATTGTCGAATCTGAAAAATTTTCAGTTTTATGTATTTGTGTCTTTTTTTTCTGTCCTTACGGTCCTTTTTTTTCTCGTATCATTCTTATACATTAAACATAATTTTTTTTCTTTTTTTTGTCATAC
>DATINK010000240.1:0-4566 GCA_035474355.1 Chitinophagaceae bacterium
GTTGGGTCCCTGCACTTCCACTTCAATATAGCTAAGTCCACGTACGCCGATATCCAGGGAAGGATTCTCATAACTTAACATAGAACTATCGCTGATAAGGATCACGTCGGCTTTTAGTTTTTCTCTATTGGCTTCTACAAAACCTCCCAGGTTGGGCGAGCCCACTTCTTCTTCACCTTCAATCAGGAATTTGATATTGGTGGTCATTGTATTGGTCCTGGTCAATATCTCAAGCGCTTTAACGTGCATGTAAAACTGACCTTTGTCATCTGCCGATCCGCGCGCATATACTTTTCCGTCCTTGATCACCGGTTCAAAAGGCGGGCTGTTCCATAATTCAAGAGGTTCGGGAGGTTGAACGTCATAATGTCCATATACCAGTACAGTAGGCTTTGATTTATCGATGATCTTTTCTCCATATACCACGGGGTGCCCGTCAGTAGGAATCACTTCGGCTTTATCACAACCTGCGTCCAATAATGATTTTTTAACTGCCTCTGCACAGCGTTGCATATCAGGCTTGTGTTCGCTTTTCGCACTCACTGAAGGGATACGGAGCAGGTCCAGCATTTCATCCAGGAACCGGTCTTTATTTTTCTCCAGGTAATCTTTCCAGGCATTAGCCATATTCTATCTGATTTTTGGGTAGCGAAGATAAGGGTTAGTTATCATCTTTTTTGATGGTTCGCGCGCTTGCAACTAAGTCAGTCCCATACTGGTTGCGGATATTATCGACGGCCTTATAGAGGTTGAGTTTTTCGATGGAATTGTCAAAAAGGTTCATCTGTAATGAGAATGGAATTAAATGGCTGAACCGGACACCCAGGAGCCTCACAGGTCTTCCTTTCTGGTAGGATTTATTGAACAGGTCCTTTGCTCTTGCGATCAATTGGTCATCCAGGGCCGTATAATCGACGACTTCCTGCCGGCTCGTAGTTTCAAAATCCGAATAACGGATCTTAACGGTTATGCAACCCGTGAATTTTTCATCCTCGCGGAGGCTATAAGCTGTTTTCTCTGTCAGTCTTACCAATTCTCCATGTAAAAATTCAACATCGGTATAAACTTTATCGAAAGTATTTTCATGACTGATGCTTTTTTGCTCCCAGCCTGTTTCGATGGAACTGCTTCCTATTCCCCAGGCTTTTCGCCAAAGCGATTCTCCCCATTTCCCGGTATATTTTTCCAGTAATTCCTTTGGCGTACGCGCAATATCTTCAATGGTATGAATGCCATAAGCTTTTAAAATCTGTTCTGTATGTTTTCCCACGCCATTGATCTTTTCAATACCCAGGGGCCAGAGGAATTCCTTTTCCTTACCCTGTGGTATTTCCAAAAACCCATTGGGCTTTGCTTCGTTGGTAGCCATCTTGCTGATAAATTTCGCGGAAGACAATCCACAGGAGATGGGGAGGCCGGTTTCTTTGGTGATCGATTCACGTAGTTCGCGTGCATATTGAGAAACTCCAAAGTATTTATCCATGCCCGTCAGATCAATATAGAATTCATCGATGCTTGCTTTTTCAACCCGGGGAACTTTGGATGTAATGATCTCCGTTACCCATCTCGAGAACTTACTGTATTCCCCGCGGCTGTTGCTGGTTACCACCGCGTGCGGGCAAAGCTGGAGTGCTTTTTTCATCGGCATCGCGGAGTGAATGCCGAATTTCCTGGCTTCATAACTGCAGGCAGCTACCACGCCTCTTTCATATCCGCCAACCAAAACAGGTTTTCCTTTCAAAGAAGGATCATTCACGATCTCCACGGAAACAAAAAAAGAATCGAGGTCAAGATGCGCTATCCAGGTCAACTCCGCCATGATACAAAGTTAAACTATGTGCAGGCCTCAGGTGCTGGGAAGATAGATATCCAATAACCCTTCAGGAAGATCAACGAGCACCTGCTTTTTACTGTGCATGATCTTTACGATCGTGTCGGGATTGAGTGGGATCAGCACTTCATGACCGGAAATTTCCAGACGGCCGATCAATTGCTGTGGTTGTTCGATCAATTCAAGAATGGGACCCAGTTTTTTTTTGCCTTGCAGCAATTCGTATCCCAATAAACTTACAGGAGAAGCTTTGGAGACAAATTTGATCGCATCTGGTGCTGTGAACCAAACTTCTTTTCTCAGGAATTTCATGGCCGCTTCGCGGGTGTGGACGCCTTCGAGCCGTATCAATATCTCATCCGGGCTGCGGCTTTTTGAACTTTCGAGGAACCAGGGAAGAAAACTGTTTTTCTTTTCTTCTATAAAGATGGCTTGCAATCCTGGTAAGGAAGTTTTCTTTCCCAGCGAATGTTGGAGTATCAACTCACCTTTAACCCCATGTACGGCAACGAGCTTTCCTATTTTGGTATAAGTCGGCATTGAATATTCCTCTAAAAGAAAAAATCCCGAAATGGTCCGGGATTAGTATTTTTTATGGGTGAATATTAACTTTCACCACCGCTTTCACCTTCCGGTTTCCTTTCCGGCCTGCGGCCTGGCATCGGGCGCCTGGCTCTTTTGTTCCGGATGGCATCTTCCTGGCGTTTTTTCACCTGGGCATCGTGCTCTGTGCTCCATTTGGTGAATTTTTCCATGGCGGTAGCCTCGTCGAACAAACCAAGTTTGACACCTCTTAGCAGGTGTTTAAGGAAGAGTACACCCTTGAAACTGAGTATCCTGCGTACTGTATCGGTTGGTTGAGCACCTTTGTGCAACCAATCGAGCGCACGCTGTCGATCCAGCTGAATGGTAGCCGGGACAGTCAGGGGGTTGTAGGTTCCTAATTTTTGAATGAATTTTCCATCGCGTGGGCTGCGGCCGTCGGCTACAACGATGAAGTAGAATGGTCTTTTTTTAGACCCATGCCGCTGGAGTCGGATTTTTACAGGCATCTTAAATAGAAATTTAAATGCGTTAAGAAAATGGTTAACACCGGTAGAAACCGGCACAGCAAATGTAATCACTGAAGCCCGATTTCCCAAATGCTATTATCATCAGAAAGACTATTTCTTTCCTAATCTTGGCATCATCCTGCCCAATGGCATTTTGTTCATCGTTTTCATCATATTTTTCATCTGGTCAAATTGCTTCATGAACGCATTGACTTCGGCAATATCCTTACCCGAACCACGGGCGATTCGCTTGCGTCGGCTACCATCGATCAGGTCGGGATCCGACCGCTCCTGTGGCGTCATCGAATTGATCATGGACTCAATATTTTTCAGTGAATCTTCATTTACGTCCAGGTCTTTCACTTGTTTGCCCATTCCAGGCACCATACCCAACAGGTCTTTCATATTGCCCATTTTCCGGATGGTCTCCAATTGCGTTTTGAAATCGGCGAAATCGAACTTATTCTTCCGGATCTTGCTTTCTAATTTCTTCGCCTGTACTTCATCAAACTGTTCCTGTGCTTTTTCAACGAGGGTCGTGATGTCTCCCATTCCGAGGATACGCTGGGCCATCCTTTCCGGGTAAAAAATATCAAGGGTGTCCATCTTCTCACCACTGCTGGTAAACTTGATGGGTTTGTTAACGATGTATTTTATAGAAAGGGCGGCACCACCACGTGTATCACCATCCAGTTTGGTCAGGACTACCCCCGTGAAGTCGAGCCTTTCATTAAAAGCTTTAGCTGTATTGACAGCGTCCTGCCCGGTCATGCTATCCACCACAAACAAGATCTCATTGGGCTTGACTGCGTCCCGGATATTCGCCACTTCATTCATCATCTCTTCATCGATGGCCAACCTGCCCGCGGTATCGATGATCAATACGTTCTTATTCTTGCTTCTTGCTTCCCTGACAGCATTGCGCGCGATATCTACTGCGTCTTTGTTTTCCAGTTCAACATGTACATCCACGCCGATCTGTTCACCCAATATGCGGAGTTGTTCCATGGCTGCCGGGCGGTAAATGTCGGCTGCTACCAGGAGGGGGGATAGGCCTTTTTTTGTTTTGAGATAGTGGGCGAGTTTCCCACTGAAAGTCGTCTTACCGCTACCCTGTAATCCCGCTACCAGGATCACCGCAGGATTACCTTTTGCATTAAATGCGGTTTCCTCGCCGCCCATTAATTCAGCGAGTTCATCCTTGACGATCTTGGTCATCAACTGGCCGGGGCTGATGGCATTGATCACCTTTTCACCGATCGCTTTTTCCTTCACTTTGTCGGTAAATTCTTTGGCGATCTTATAATTCACGTCGGCATCCACCAGCGCACGGCGGATGTCTTTTAAAGTAGCTGCAATATTGAGCTCGGTAACTCGTGCCTGGCCCTTTAGATTTTTAAAGGCTGATTCAAGTTTTTCGGCTAGATTTTGAAACATTGTTCACAGTAGTTAACAGCGTGCACTAAACAAAAAGTGAACATGCATTCATGTTCACTTTTTAACATTGTAAAGATAAAGTAGAAGTGTAGAATTTATACCAGTGTATTCTTTTTTAATTAATGTTTTGCTTATGCACCAAGATAGGTTCTTAATAGTTTACAACGATTGGCAGCCCTCAGCTTGGTGATGGCTTTGTCTTTGATCTGGCGGACCCTTTCCCTGGTCAGGTTGAATTTTTCGCCG
>DATINK010000241.1:0-1636 GCA_035474355.1 Chitinophagaceae bacterium
GCGTCAAAAGAAATGGGCGGTTCCATGGCGATCATGC
This sequence comes from Chitinophagaceae bacterium, assembly GCA_035474355.1. Classification (GTDB taxonomy): domain Bacteria; phylum Bacteroidota; class Bacteroidia; order Chitinophagales; family Chitinophagaceae; genus DATINK01. Next base: position 38 of record DATINK010000241.1, read on the forward strand.
ATAGCAATTGCAGAATATGATTTTGAACCATATCCCGCAAAGCACCGGCTTGTTCATAATAAGTACCCCGGTCTCCAACACCCACTGTCTCGGCCACAGTGATCTGTACATGATCGATATAATAGCTATTCCAGACGGGTTCAAAAAGTAAGTTGGCAAAACGAAATGCAAGAATATTCTGCACGGTTTCCTTGCCCAGGTAATGATCGATCCGGAAGATCTGCTCCTCAGTAAACATTCCGGCCAGCAAGGCATTCAATGCAAGCGCACTCTTCAGGTCGCGACCGAATGGTTTTTCAAAAACCATTCTTGTTGAAGAGGGCAGATCACACAGATGTTGTTCCGATAATTTTTTTGCGATCTCGGGGGCCAATTGAGGCGCTACGGCCAAATAAAAGATCACAACGGGCTCTTCATTCCATTCAGCGGTTTTCGTCCTGATCACTTCGATCAACTTCGCATAAGTGGCATCATCCAGCAGGTCGAGTTCATAATAATTGACCTGTGATGCGAAAGTGGCCCATGTTTCCTTTAATTTATCCGTCCTTCTTGAAAATTCTTTTACACCTTCCAGCAATTTTTCACGATAAGCATCATCGGAGTCAAATGAAGTTCGCCCGATCCCTGTGATCAACATGTTTTTTGGCAACCAGCCATCGAGAAAAAGATTATAAAGCGCGGGTATAAGTTTACGGTTAGTAAGATCTCCGCTTCCTCCAAAAATGAAAAGCAACGTTGGTTTTTGGTTAGTATTTAGCATTTAACATTTAGCATTTAACATTAATCCTTCCATTCAGTATGAAAGTTTCCTTCTTTATCGATCCGTTGGTAACCATGCGCCCCGAAATAATCCCGCTGAGCCTGGATAAGGTTGGTGGGAAGTTTTTCAGCACAACTGGCATCCAGCCAGGTAAGCGCATTCATAAAACCTCCCACGGGTATCCCCATAGCCGCCGCACGTTGAATGACCTTTCGCAGGGCAGATTGCTTTTTTCTGACAAGGATCGCCACTTTCTTGTGCAGCAATATATTTTCCAGTCCCGGGTCTTTCTTAAATATAGAAGTAAATAATTCCAGGTAAGCCGAACGAATGATGCAACCACCCTGCCAGATCCTGGCAACATCCTGGACAGGTATCTCCATTTTTAATTCTACCGAAGCTTTTTGAAGCATGGCAAGTCCCTGCGCATATGCCAAAAGGGTTGAACAGGCCAAAGCATCATGAAGAAGTGCAATGAATTTTGGGCGGTCTGCGGGAACAGCCCGGATCTTTGGCTTATATAATTGAAATGCCGCTACACGTTGCTTCTTATATATAGACATATCGCGCATCGATACTGCGATATCAATGCCCGGTACCGGCACAGCAATATCCATGGCTTCCTGTGCCGTCCATTTCCCGGTTCCTTTTGCGCCGGCTTTATCCAATATCATATCCACCAGTCGTTGCCCCGTTTCAGGATCGGGTTGTAAAAAAACATCGGCTGTGATCTCCAGCAGAAAGGACCTCATTTCACCCTTGTTCCAGTCTCTGAACAATTCATGTAGTTCGTCATTGGTATAACCAACACCCCGTTTCAGTAGATCATAAGTTTCACT
>DATINK010000242.1:0-7234 GCA_035474355.1 Chitinophagaceae bacterium
CCAAAAGCCATTCCGAATTGGAGCCATCGCGCAAGAAAACTGAACCGTGTGGAATCATGTCCACTGATCCAATCGTCGATGTGATGATGATAGTTGATGTAGATCAGGATACCCGTTAAGATGGAAACGAGGCCCAGCAAGGGTTTGCTGATATCGTAAAAATACTCTTTTATATATCTGAGAATGACACGCATACAGGCTGGTAAAGTAAAATATTTTATTTGTCTTTAAACTTTCGTTCTCCGTATTATTCCAATGTTGCGTTAATAATTCCAGAACCCAATTAAAATAGAGCCATGAAAACTTTATCAATTAACCGGATCATTATCGCTGCCATTGCGATCTTTTTTGCCACCATCCTTTATTCCTGCCAGAAAGAAACCAGTCTCAACCCTTCTCCCGCCGTTTCTGAAGAAGATGCGAAAACATTTTCCAATGAAAGCGCCCAGGTAGAAGCCAGTTTCGATGACGCGGAAGATATCAGTATGACTGCCGCGGAAGAAGAAGGAGACGCCAGCACCTATGGCCGCCCTTCCAATGGGAACAACTTCCTGCCTACGTTCGAAGAACTCCGCCTGCGTATCGGGAATTGCGCCACGATCACTGTAACACCTAACGACAGCACTTATCCTAAAACAGTCACTATCGATTTTGGTGATGGTTGCTGGTGCGCTGATGGCAAACACCGTAAAGGTGCTATCATCCTGTACCTGACCGGACCTATTCGTCGTCCCGGTTCTGTGCTGACGATCACATTCCGTGATTTCTATCTCAACCGCGCACATATCGAAGGCACCAAGATCATCAGTAACCTGAGTGAGAACGGCGCCATCAAGTTCACTGTACAGGTAGTGAATGGTAAAGTAACCTTCCCTAACGGCAGAGGATTTACCAACAATAGCCTTAAGTATGTAAGACAGGTGGAAGGAGCCAGCACCCGGATCGTACGTGATGACGTATACAAGATCGAAGGAAGGTCCAATACAAAATTCAACGGCGGCCTGGAGATCACACTGAATACGGAAACGGCGCTTGTAAAAAAAGTGGCCTGTCCCTGGATCAGCGATGGTATCCTCAAAATAAAGATCAACGACCGTGTTTTATTCCTTGACTATGGTGCACCGAATAACGGCGACTGTGATAACAAAGCATTGTTGAAATGGAATAACGGCAATAATCAACTCCTGATCGAACTACCTTAAATATTCCACTGAGCACGAACCTTGAGTCCAATGTCCTCCGCAACTGCGGGGGACATTTTTATTTCCCCTTATTCAGGTTCTTTTTGATCCAAACGATGGCTTTCTTTACATAGTATTCATCATCGTGTTCAAGATTCTTTACCAGCTTTTTTATTTCAGGTTGTAATGCAGGGATGCGGGTATACCATTCTACAAGAACAAGGGATAATCTTCTTTGCCAGGGATCTTTGGACCGATTGTATTTCCAGGCGAGGGCAAAGATTTCTTTCTGATGAGATGTGAGGATAGGCTTCAGTCCCTGCATCCCCATGGCATCGCAAATGGCCCAGTTGCCTATATTTTTTGCAAAAAGCTGCGTTAGTTGTAAAGCCCTTTCCGGATCTTTTTTGGCGATCTTGCCCATGATCTTTACGGCCAGCGCTCTTTCTTCCAGCATGCCGGCTTTCCAGAGTTCTTCTACCAGTTCGAAGCCGCCGGATTTGTATTTACCGGCCATTTCATTTAATACGGGCATTCTTACTCCATATATTCTTTCCTCGGTGGGGACGAATTTTTTATGGGCCGCTTTTGCCTCAGGTATTGAATTTGCCTGCAACTCCTTTTGTATTATTTTCAATTGTTGTGACATCTATAATGAATAGGTTTCAAACCATACATTGTAAGGACAAGGCATGCCTTGTCCCTACTAAATTCTCATTTATGGTTACTTAAAATAGTATTTCTAATTCCATATTTCCTGTTAATTTTCATGGCTTTGGATTTCAATTCATCCTGGTAAGAAAAAGGCACATAAAAATTGTTTTTATAGAGCGCCTGGTATTTCGGCAGGAGGGAAGGATCATACGATTCCAGAAATCTGTAGTATAACGTTTTACTGTCTGCTATACCATTTCCGAATAAGGTCAGTCCCCCCACGAGGATATAATCCGCATCATGAGCCCTGGCAGCTGCAATGATCTTTTCCAATTCTTCTTCCTTATCTGAAATATAGGGCAGGACAGGTATCGCATTCACGCCTGTAAGGAACCCTTCTTTTTTTAATTGCCTGACCAGTTCTAAACGCTCTAAGGGGGGAATAGCGCCCGGTTCCAGGCGGTTACTGATCTTTTCATCCATACTGGAAATGGAAACAGAAAGGATCAGGCCCCTGTGCAAACGACTGGCAAGGTCATCAGGGAGAATGGCATTTGCATCTATCTCTTTAAGCAAATCGATATCCCGGGTTATCAATGCCCGCTTTGTACTGATAAAAACCGGGAACCGGTGTTTGCGTAATAATTCCAGGATCTGCCTGGTCATTCGGTGCTTCTCTTCCTGGTGGATATAAGCATCGGTTCCCGAACCGACGGCAACAAAACCGTATTGATTTTTTTTAGCCCTGCCTGCTAATTGTTTGTCCAGTATTTCAGGCAGGTTGATCTTCACTGCCAGGCCCTGCTCCATGTTTTCACCATATTTGCTTCCCCGTATATAACAATACATACAGTTGCAACTACAGCCTTCGTAAGGATTGACAGAATAATCGTCGAGAAACCAGGAATCCCTTTTTTTATGTTTGTTAAGGACTGATTTTACCCGTTTCTCTTTGAGCATATACTAAAGATACTTCAGGCTATCGTACTTCGTAGTTCGTACTTCGTACGCACTTTGATCGATTATTCGAAATGAAATGAGATCAGTGTAGAAACCTGCTGGAGTTTGATCGTTGGCGTTCCCATGGGTGCTTTTTCCCGGGTATAACGCGTTACGCCGATACCGGGTTTAAAAAATACCTGGTCGCGCATATAGTTGCGGGCATATTTTTCAAATAAAATACAATCTGTAAATAAGCCGGCTGGAGTGCTAACGGGATCTTTAAGTTTCACTGAGCGGCCCACGGCTGCATTATCTTCAAAATTCGCGAGGTACTTGATCGAATCACCCGCAAATAGCGCATAATCTTTTTTGGCATCCATGACTCCCGGTGTAAACATCCTGTCGTCAATTTCAAAAAAAGCCGAATCATTTACATACAGTTTATCGGGCAGTCCTACGGACACCGTTCCTTCCCACCAGATCAGGTTATCGGCCAGCGATTTCCAGGTGGTTGAATAACGTAACGTATCATATTGAGTTCTCAGGAACAGGCCGTCCTGGAAAACAGAATCTAAATAGATCCAGTAATTTTTGCTGCTAAGCGGGATCAGGCCACAATTTTTCTTTGCATAAGAGATGGCAACAACAGAATCCGTGGAGTAGGAGCGACCACCTGGATTAGCGGTCTGCGGTTGGCAGGATTCAGCGACAAAACGCGCCATTTCAGCCTCTTCTTTCCTGCAGGAGATAAAGAAAATGCTTCCAATAAGTAAGGATAAGTACAATGTTTTCAAAGGTGTCCGATTTATGTCCGAAAGGGCTGACAAAATAGAAACTAGTTTCTGTATGTCATAACTTTACTAGGGATTATTTCGATTTTTGTTGTATCGTATTTTCCGCATAAATACTGATTTTTTACCCCTTGTGAAAACAAAAAAATCAAGCCGTTGGCTTGATTTTCAATAATTAATGAAAAGAATCTCTAATTCTACGTGATAAGGATAAAATATTTGAATTACTTAAAGATCCTATTAAAAAAACTCTTCATTTCATTCCAGGAAGCCGTATCTGCCGCTCCATTATAGGCGATCGGCATTTTGAATTTTTCACCCATTGCCGTTGAATTTGGATTCGTAAATGAATGCGTCGCTCCCGGGTAGATCTTGAGATCATAATGGGCGCCCACTGAGTCCATTTGGTGTTTAAATAAATTCACTTCATCCATGGTTACAAACTGGTCGGCAGCACCATGACAAACCAAAACATCGGCCTTCATTCCTTTTTGTGCGGGCACAACGGCGAGGTTACCATGGAAGCTGACCACGCCTTTCAGGTCTTCACCCATCTTGGCCATACTCAGGGCTACTGCGCCACCAAAACAATAGCCGATTGCAGCGATCTTCCCGGTATCGGCCTGGCTGACCGTTTTCAGTTTATTCAAGGCTGCGTCAAAACGGGCTTTTGCAAGGTCCGGTTTCATATAGAAAGGCACTGCGAGCTTTTCCGCATCTTTTGGATTATCTGCCGTCGCGCCATTGCCATACATATCGATCGCCATGGCGGTATACCCGAGCCTGGCTAATTCTCTCGCGCGCATTTTATCATAATCATTCAATCCCCACCATTCATGCACCACCAGCACAGCGGGCCGGGGGCCTTTGATATTTTCATCATACACAACAAACCCATTCATGGTGGTGCTGTCGGAACTATAAGTGACATTTTCTTCTTTTAAAGAAGGAGTCTTGGGCTCTTCTTTTTTGTCTTTGCTTTTACAGGCGATGATCAGCAGGCAAAGGCTGACCATTAGCAGGGGGAAAAAATGTGTTGATTTCATTGATTTACAATTTAGAAGTGCAGGGCAAATTTCGAATTTATTTTGAAACCACCGTTCATAATATTTACAATTTCCTTGTTTATGAATTGATCTAAATTGGCCCAGCTAAACCCCCAGCCATGAAACATAAGATCATAATGGCCCTTTTCCTGGGCTTTGCCATTGCCGCAAACGCACAATTCAAAAACGATAATGTATTATATAAGACGGTTGATCCGGGAGATCTCTGTGCTGCCCTGGCGAAAAACCCTGGTTATCTTTTACTCGATGTACGTTCTGCCGGGGAGAACTGTGATACTTCACGATCGGTAAGCCTGAACATCGGCCGGTTAAAAGGAGCTAAGAACATTGACGTAGGAGAACTGGGTAAAAGAATACCTGAAATAACAGATTATAAAGACAAACCCGTTTTCGTGTATTGTTCCCATAGTCAACGCAGTCGCCGCGCCAGCAAGATGCTTGCCGATAGCGGTTTTACAAAGGTCTTTAATATCAATGGTGGTATGACGGCCCTCTATTATGACCAGGCAGGAGATAAAACCTGTCTTCCATCTATGGTGCTCACTAATAATAAATACAAGGTTATTTCACCCGCTGAAATCTGCAGTCGCATGAATGCCAAGGGTAACCAGGTCTTCCTGCTCGATGTGCGATCCGATTCAGCATTTCGCCATATCAGTAATGACGCAAAGATCAACAGCATCGGGACACTGGAAGGCGCCATCAATATCCCCTATGCAGAATTGGAAGGAAAGTTAAGTTCCGTACCAAAGAACAAAGAGATAATTATTTTGGATGTTTATGGCACGGACCCCGCCAGGGCTGCGGCATTCCTGGCAGGGAAAGGGTATAATAATTTATCGGTACTGATTGAAGGCATGGATCTCTGGGCTTCCAGTGATGTAAATGAATTGCCCTGTAAAAATTCAATATATAAAAGCCCGGTATCCTACCCTGTGCTGGCCGCATCCGAATTCGGCAGGCTGGTTCAAAAAGACAATGATTATATCCTCCTGGATGTCCGGACCGCCGACGAATTCGGTAACAAGCATAAAGATTACTGGAGAAATATAGGAAGGCTGAAGAATGCTGTCAATATTCCTAACAGCGAATTAAATGACCGTGCCAATGAGCTGGAACAATATAAGCACAAGACCATCATAACTTATGGATTCAGCGGGGGGCCAGAAGCTTATGCAGCCGCAATTACACTTTACAATAAAGGATTTACAAAAGTGAAAGTGTTGGGTGATGGGTTATTCAACATACGATGGACTGCCTATAACCGTAAAGACCAGGCTTACCTGAAAGACCTGGTTACGGATCTACCGGAAATTAACTGGTAAAAGAAATTAAAGATTAAAAATTAAAAATGGTAGCATTTGAATTGCATCTCTAATTCATAATCTTTAATCTTTAATCTTTAATCTTTAATCTTTAATCTTTAATCTTTAATCTATTACATTGTTGGATGCTTCGTTATGGGTTTACCTGCGAGGTATTTCTTCCAGGGCTCCCAATAATGCAGGTGCCATCCTTTACTCACGCTTTCTACTGCCTTCTCGGGAATGTTGCTATGGATAGCATATAATAAGGTGTCTTTTCCTTTTGGTTCCAGGTAGATCGTAAAAATAGAATCCGAATCACTTGCTTCCCAACCCTGCGGCCGCCAGGTCTGTACGATCAGTTTGTCTTTGACGAGTTGGATATTCTCTCCGCTGATGTAACCACCATGGACTGAATATTTCCCACCAACTTTTGTACTTAGCTTGGCGGGTGCTGCGGTAGCGACCGAATGCTTTTTGCTGTTCATATAGAGATCATATAAAGCAGCCGGCTTCGTATTCTTAAATACGATCTTCTGAACAATGTTCTTTGGCATATTAACTGTTTTGGTTATTTAGAAGCTGTTTCTTTGGGTGTTTCTTCGGGATCATAAACGAACCTGACCATGGCGCTTTTTTCTTCGGTGGAGCTAAGGTAGAGCCGGTATGATTTTTTACCAGCCGTAATAATAAGGATCGCAGTATTGGGGGGAATACTGCCCAGGTTTTCAGCGATCATTTCTACTTCCTGGAATGTGTTTTGCGGATCGATCTTAACGAGTAACGTAAGGGGCCTGACGCCTAATCGCTGGTGACTGAGCACTGCGCGTTTATTGACCATTACAGTAATAGAGTCTCCATCTACTTCAGCATTGTCATAGAAGTCAAGCCTGATCGTACCCGTATCCACTTTTATTTCAGGCACTGCTTTGAAAGCTGATTCCCGGGTCCTGGTCAGGATGATCGATCCACCGTCACAATCCGTTCCTTTGCCCAATTGAATACCCGTCCAATGTCCACTCAGGGTCTCTTCATTTCCTTTTTTACTGTAAACCAGGTCGAAATCTTTCACGCAGATCACACAACGCTGGGGAATATGGTAAGTAGTAACGATCCCTTCCTTTACAAATAATCTCTTTAAGGCAATATCGAAGCTGCCCTGGAATTTCTTTTTTACATAATTGTTCACGTCCTGGTAGTGATATGAATCTCCACCCAATTCACCGTTTTTGGCATTGATCTGTAATTCAATATTATTCTGGGGAAAACAGCCACGCATGGATAGAGATCCTTTC
>DATINK010000243.1:0-8685 GCA_035474355.1 Chitinophagaceae bacterium
GCCTCAGAAAGAGCAGCATTACGAACTGTTTTTAATGTAGGGGAAAATGAAGTGCAGGAACTTATGCCCGGGCATGCTTTGATCGTCAATGAAAAAGGAGAAGTGGAGATCACGGCGATCCTTCCGCTGGCAGAGAGAAAAGCCTGCAGCTTTGAAAGAATTTATTTTTCAAGAGGCAGTGATGAAAAGATCTACCGGGAACGGCTGGCGCTGGGTTATAACCTGAGTGAACAGGTATTACATGCGATCGATCACGACCTCAAGAATACCATCTTCTCCTTTATACCCAATACAGCGGAGATCGCGTTTTACGGAATGCTGAAGGGGATGGAAGATTATCTCAATCGTGTGAAAGTGGAAAGGATCATGAGTTGGGGAAAAGACTATGACGAAGAGAAATTATATGAAATGGTCCATCGCCGCATCCGCATTGAGAAGATCGCGATCAAAGACGTGAAGATGCGCACGTTTATCACGGAAGACGTGAACCGGAATGAAATGGTGCAACACGTATATGATATCACGTATGGCACCGTGCGGCCGGGCCTGGATACGCTGGTAGTGATCGACGATTCGATCGTAAGGGGCACGACCCTGAAGGAAAGTATCATTCGCATGCTGGCCCGTCTTAAACCGAAACGTATTGTAGTGGTCTCCTCATCTCCCCAGATCCGGTACCCGGACTGCTATGGGATTGACATGAGCAAGATGGGCGATTTTATTGCCTTCAATGCGGCCGTTGCCCTGATGAAAGAAAGAGGTAAAGAAGGATGCCTGAAAGAACTGCTGGAGAAATGCAAAGAACTTCAGCGCGATAATAAATTGCATACAGAGAATGTGGTTAAGAATATTTATAAATCATTTACGGCGGAAGAGATCGCAGCAAAGATCGCCCAGCTGATCACCCCGCCGGGACTGGATATCCAGGTGGATGTCATTTTCCAGAGTATTGAAGACCTCCATCGCTCCTGCCCGAATAATTTAGGAGACTGGTATTTTACCGGGAATTATCCAACAGCAGGCGGCAACAAAGTTGTCAATAAGTCCTTCATGAATTATATGGAAGGGAAAAATGTAAGAGGCTATTAATAGTTATGAGTTATAAGGTATAAGTTTTAAGTAATGAAACAGGTTTTATTGGTCCGACATGCCAAAAGCTCCTGGGATGAACCCGGCGTTCCCGATATTGACAGGCCCCTGAATGAAAGAGGTAAAAGAGATGCCCCCGTAATGGCTCACCGGATGCTCGACAAAAAAATTGCTATTGATGCATTTGTAACCAGTCCTGCCAGGCGAGCCCAAAAAACAGCCGGCATCTTTGCAAAAACATTTAAAGCCGACAAAGATAAACTTATTGTCAAGGCAGAATTATATGGCGCCGGAGATGCTGGCTTCTTTGACGTGATCCATCATTTGGATGAAAAACTGGATAGTGTAGCCATTTTTTCGCATAACCCCGGGTTGACTGATTTTGCCAATACACTTACAGAAACGCGGATCGATAATATTCCCACTTCCGGCGTATTTGCCGTTCGCTCAGATTGTAAAAAATGGGAGGATTTCCAGGGGAGTAAAATTGAATTCCTGTTTTTTGATTACCCCAAAGCGGAATCATAGAATTTCTTCCCGTCTTTCCGCCTTCCCGGCAATGTATTGTTTCACGCAAAGCCGTATCACGAAGCGTCCTTACGGGACGCGGCCGATTTTATATACATATTTTCTACCCGTGACGTGTTCCGCTGGAACACATCAGTTTAACCAAACCCTACATTATATCAAACGCAACGCGATATATTGGAACAACGGGCACAATGAATTCATTTTGTCCCGTAGGGACAACTCGTAGGTAGAGAATGTTCGCATAATGGAATACACGTTCCGTAGGAACGTTTCGTGATTGTTTTACAAATAACAACAATGCCCGCAGTTTTATTTGAGGCTGCGTATAAAGTCAGTTACAGTTTTCTCCAACAAGAACGGCTCTGAATATTCTGGTATTTTATATTGAAAGCTCCTTGCTTTATCGAGAGATGTTTGTAATAAAAACTGATTCTGCGGAACAGCCATTGCAATTTTTCTTTCATGGAGATAAGCTCCCAAATAGATCTGCTCGGTTTGTCCCGGCGTGGGAACCAGGATACTTTTTTTACCCAGGGTTACAAGATCCATCACAGTACTATACCCGCTCCTGCTGATGACAAATTCAGCCATGGCCATTTCCTTGTTTAATTCGGCCGCAGTAAGATGATTATAAAAACGGATCATGGAGGTAGAAGGAAGAATCGATGAAGAACCGGGCAACCCTCTTACCACCGTAGCGGTTCCGGGGTAATGACTCACTTCATGAATGACCTTGTTTTCAAAAATACTGCGCTGTGGTTCGGGCCCGGATAGAACAACCAGCAAATGGCTATTTTTTTCAGTAGCGCCGAATGTTTCGAATCTCGATAACCATCCGATATAATGTAGTGGTATCGCGGGTTTTTTAAAAGGATGAGAAAGTTCGCCTGCAAGATTATTTTCACCGGGCATATCCGGCACCCAACATTCAGTAAACCGATTGATATATTTATAATTTCTCTTTCTTAGTAAACGATCCAGCCAACTACCTGAAGGGCTTTTTATATGTAACTGGTGGGTTATAAAAATACAGGGGAGATCCTTGTGATAGAGCCCGTACCGGTTATCGGAGATGACAGCATCAAACTCATTTTCTTTGACAACTTCTTTCAGCCATTCATTTTCCTTCCGGATATTTTTCAGGATCATCGGAGCCTGTAACAACATGCGTGTAAAGAGCCCGGCGCCAGATCTTGCATAGCGAACCCTGTATCCTTTTAATGGGAGGAATGAAAGTTCCGGGAATTCTTCTTTCAGCAAAGCCTGCTGCATTCCTTCTGCAGCGATCCAAACTTCGGTGCCAGCTTTCAGCAATGAGCGGATCAACGGAATACAACGGGTTGCGTGGCCAAGTCCCCAATCCAGGGGGGCCAGGAGAATGCGGGGTTTACGTAGTAATGATTGCCCGGCTAGCCCGATTTTTTCGTTCCGGGAGTGATCCATGTTAAATTTTGACCGTTTTGGGAGGACGGCATACTAATTTGTTTGTAAAATAGTTTTAATTTAGAACTTCCCGGGAATGAAGACGATACATAAAATAGCATTGTTTTTGTTGCTTTTAGGTGCGGTCATCGTGTCTGGATGCCAGCGTAACTACTATTCCGGTACCGGGAAAGGAAGCAATTGTGGTTGCCCCAGCCACAAAGGAATGTCCGGTTATTAATACTGCGAGGCATGGAAAGCCCCCGTTATAATTTGTTAGTATTGGTCAGGAATACATCCATGACTGATCGCGATATTGAATCAGAGGTGGAAGGATTGAACCACTTACTCATGTCAATTGATAATAACACCGGGTTCTGCATAGCTCATGAATTGGCAGACAGGTATCGCATCACGTCTAAGCCAATAAAAATTCTGCAAGCGATCCGGGAGGAAGAGTTGAAACCGTTCAGGTTCCTGATCAATAAGAATTAAGCTAATTGCCTGCTGTCCACCGTCAGCTTCATTAATGCTTCCCGAAGTTTCCCCAGCATTTCATCGATCTCTTCTTTTTTACAGGTACCCACACTTAACCGGTACCAGGGAGAATTGCGCGGAGCACCAAAAGCATAGAACGGAACCACCGCCAGCTTGGCCTCGTTGAGAATATATGCCGTCACTTCACCCTGATCATTCAGGATCTTTCCTTCAGCGGTTTTCTTTCCTACGAGGTCGATCTTTATAGTGAGATAAATGGCAGCTTCCGGGCTGATCGCATCAACATTCAATCCCTCTTTTTTCAGCCGGGTAAATCCATTGTAGATACGCAATAATCTTTCTTCCAGTTCTTTTTTAAAATGCACCAGGAATTTGCTGATGCTTTCGGTATTCCCAAGGTAAGATGCCACAGCTTTTTGTTCTGCCATGGGCGCCCAGGCCCCGATATGCGTAAGAATCGATTTCATTTTGGCGATCACAGTTGCCGGGCCCACGCTCCAGCCTACCCTTACGCCGGTAGCGGCGAATACCTTGCTGATCGCGTCTATAAATAGGGTATAGTTCCGCATGGCAGGACGAAGCCCAACGGGATTAAAATGTTCAATTCCGTCATAAGTCAGGTGCCAGTACATCTGGTCGTACATCACATACAGTTTCTTTTCACCTTCTGAACGGCGTGCATTTTCTTCCAGCACCATATCACAGATCTCTTCCAGTTCTTTTTTCCGGAATGTGGTCCCGGTTGGATTTTGTGGAGAACAGAGCGATATCAATGTGATCTCTTTCAGGTAAGGCCTGATATCATCAGCTGTCGGCATGAAATTATTCTCTGCGCTGGCTTCTATGACGATATGTTCGCCACTCACAAAATGGGTATAGTGATTATTGTTCCAGCTGGGAACCGCATAAATGATCTTGTCCCCTTTATCGCAAATGGCGCGGAATACTGCATAAATTAATGGACGACCGCCGGAAGCCACTAATATTTCATTGGTGTTATAATCCAGGTCTTCAGTCTTTTTCATGAATGTGATGATGGCTTCGCGGAGATCCAGGTTACCTTCTGCAGCGGGATAATTGGTGAAGTGATGGCGATATGCGTCAACGATCGCGTCCTCCAGTTCTTTGGGAATGGGAAAGATCGCAGGATCAAAATCGCCGACAGTAAAATTATAGATACGCTCTCCCTGACGGATCTTTTCGCGGATCTCTCCCCCCAATTTCACAATTTCTGAACCAATCAATGTTTCAGAAAGGCGCGACAATTTCATGCTTTGTCCGGTTTAATCGTTAGTGAATCATATAGCATCCGGCAGAGGCAAATGTAGGAGGAATGAACCAAATGCCAAGGCAGAGAACCAGCCCTTTTGGGCAAAAAGAAAGCCGCCCGAAGGCGGCCTCTATAGCTTTACAATCAATCTATTAATAACCCCTCCTTGGTTTATATTTCCGGTTATTGTTATTGTTCCGGTTCCGGGGATCATTATCCCTTCTGAAATATTGGGACCGGTTATAATCATCCCGGAAGTGACCATATTTCGCCCTGTGCTGGTTATAATAGAGATAAGCATTGGGTTGATTGATCACTACTTTATGACCCGAGTACAGATCATAACTCCTGTATTGTGGAGGCAACGATGCTGAAAATATCCACCGGCTTCCTGACAAATAAACGAATTGACGCCTGGGAACATAATAATAAGCATCGATATCCGGGAGATAATAATACTCTACATAATTATATCCCCTCGGTCCCCACGAAGGTTGTGAACTCAAATTAATATTCACATTGAACCTTATTTGTCCCTGAACTGCATTTACACTGCTTAATGCTACTATAAGTGCTAATGCTGCAATGATCTTTTTCATACGCTTGGTTTTATACCCAGAGAGGCCAAAGACGGTGCCAATCAGGGAAAATAAAGACTTAAAAATTACAAACCAGCTTTAAGAGTGAGATTTAGATATAATAATAATATATCTATATATGTGCGATTTACGATTTACGAATTACGAGTGTGGAATATGAGCCACCCAGGGGAATCGAACCCTCGACCTGCTATTTACGAAACAGCTGCTCTGGCCATCTGAGCTAGGGTGGCAATCATTGTGATCATTATTCTACGAGATATATGATCCGTGTCTGCCATTTAGTTGTATCTGCTTCCTTTCCGGGGTTGATAATATAAGATTCGATCACGGGTGATTTTTGTTTCAGGTTATTACCGGCAAGATATTTTTGAATACTGTTATGCGCTTCGTAGATCTTATCATAGTTGCCAAAATAATCTACAAACACGGCTTTTGATGCCGGGATGTTTACGACCTGGATGATCGGGTTGTTGAGCCGGGTGCCACTGGGTACAGGAATAGCTGCACCCAGGTCAGTTTGCCTGTTCGCTTCATCCCATGTATAAAAAAGTCCATGAGGAATTCCGCCAGTGATATTTGCTTTTTCGGTTTCGGTTGAGAGGATCGGTAAATGCTTTGAAAAAAAATCAAGTTCTTCGCTCATGTTGATCAGTTGCCGGACCTGGGCAAAACTGGTAGCCGGGAAATTCATGGCCCTTATATCATATTGCTTTGCTGTTATTCCCGTATTGGTTTTTTCAATTTCAGTTCTCAGGTTCATCAGCCCCTCTTCGAAATCCTTTCCCATTTTTTTATCCAGGTTGGAAAATATATTGAAAATGTTTCCGGGCCTTGGTGTTGCCAGGTCAAACTCCCAGGTAAGTTTTGTTTCGGCTCCCATTTCTTCTAAAAAAAACTCCGATTCGGCATTGCCTTTTTTAGGAGTTGAAAAATGAATACTATAAGCGATCTTTTTATTCGGTAACAGGGATGTGATACTTATATTTCCTTCTCCTGAAATCTCCGGGTCTCCTTTCCAGGAAGAAACGACTCCCACAGTACCATCCTGGCCCGTAAGCACATGTTTTGAAGTGGAGTCTCTTCGATCCCATACCGACCATTTAGAGAAATTTTCCAGGCTCGCGAGGTATTCATAAACGCGGGAGGCCGGAGCCTTGAGCAGGATCGTTTTTTTTACTCTTTGCCTTTGCGGCATGATCAATGCCAGCACGGTTACCAAAGCCAGGATAACAAGCAGGAGGATTCCCGTTAGTCTGAGATACTTCATTGACTTGTTTTGGAGCTCCAAAAGTAGATTATTGATTATTTATTATTTATTACTCTCTTGAAGGTCGAAGAACCCGCATCTCCTTTAGTTTGTTAACTGGCCGAAGTATAAACCAATAATCAATAATCAATAATAAATAATCAGAAAGGTTTCAGCGGTTTCGGCGCCTTACTGTTTTCTGGTTTCAGAATAGCTCTTATATAACTATTCGGGTTAATATATTTTTTGGCGGCGGCCTGGATCATTTTTGAAGTCAGCCCATCGATCATTTTCTGACGATTAAGAAGATCCAAAGGATCTGTACCATAATAGTAGGATTCATACAAGCCACTCAGCCAGAAAGAATTCTGTTTCATTTCCACTTCCAGCTTTCTTGTTTGCTGTTCTTTTATTTTTTCAAGATCAGCGTCAGACACTCCGTTATTGATGATCTTTTTCAGTTCATCGATGGCTGCGCGTGTAAGCGTATCAATATTTCCGGGAGCACAGGGAAAAGAAATGTTGAATGAAGAATAAGCGTAAGGGAAACGTACCATATTCGCGGAGGCACTCACACCATAAACGCCTCCTTTTTCTTCACGCAGGTTTTCCACCAGCTTGATATCCATCACCTCGGCCATGCTGCGCAAAGAATATGCGTCTTTAGAATTATAAGGAGCTGGCGTATTGAAAATAATACTTACAAGACTTTGCTCTTCACTTCCCCGGTCGATCTCTTTTTCAGCCTTACCCATCAACGGACGAATGCCCAGGTCTTTATAAGTCTCTTTCTTGCCGGTCGCAGGCAGGCTCCCCAGGTATTTTTCCAATAAGGGCTTCAAAGTTTCTTCATCAAAGGACCCAACAAAAAGGAAAGTAAAGTCACCGGCATTCCCGAATCTTTCTTTATAGATCTGGATAGCGCGGTCAAGACTGATCTTATCAAAATCGGTGGGTTTGGGTGTAGTGCCGGCGCGGGGATGATTTTTTGTCAGCAGTTTCCTGATCTCTGACCCGTAATAGTTGAAAGGGCTCGCAAGATAATTGGCATAAAACTGTTTCCCCCGGGTTTTAAAAGACTCCAATGCGTCTTTGTCTTTACGCGGGGAAGTAAAATAAAGGTTGACCAGTTGAAGTAAGGTTTCTACTTCTTTCGGTGTTGTACTTCCACTCATAGATTCGCTGTACAGGCCGATACTGGTAGAAACGTTTGTATTCTTTCCTTTCAACATATTCCCAAGATCGGTAGCGGTAAAATTAGCAACACCGCTTTGGGCAACCAGGCTGGCTGCATTAATGGCTGACTGGTAGTCGGCGTCTTTCACCAGGGAATGTCCTCCTTTGCTGAACGCACTCACGATGATCTCATCGTTCTTAAAGTTGGTGGATTTCAGTATGACCGTCACCCCATTGGATAATTTCAATGTAGTGGTGCCCAATTCTTCATTCGCTTTAGAAGATACGATCCGCCCGGGTTTGAGTTTTGAGGCATCCATTAATTCTTTAGCCAATACTTTTTCCTGGTAGGCCTGTACGGAGGCAACTTCCACTGTTGAAACAATATTTTTTACTTCATTTTCAGAAGGAATCGCAACACCTTCTTTGTCCGGGGCATTCAGCGTGATCACCATATTGTTGTGCGTGACCCATTTGGCCGCCAGCTGGTTAATATCTTCCAGTTTAACCGAAGCCAGGTATTGCTTTACAAAATCATATTCCCATTCGATGCCCGGGGTGGGTTCACGAATAAGAAAATGATTGACGTATTCATCTACATATTTGTAAGATTCATCTTTCCCCCTTTCATTGAACGCACGGTCATAAAATGACAATAACTGCCTCTTCTGCTGATCAAATTCTGATTCCGTAAACCCATGCAATAAAACCCGGCGGCTTTCTTCCAGCAGGGAATACAACGATCTTTTCATTCCTGTATCGCTGCTGGCCGCAAAAAGCTGGAAACCATCTTTGGTCCTGGCAAATGTGTTACTATAGGATGATCCTGCACCAATAAAGGGAGGATTGGG
>DATINK010000244.1:0-14215 GCA_035474355.1 Chitinophagaceae bacterium
TGCGCCCGATATTAGTCGTAAGCCTTGAACCGCAAACCTCTTCATAGATCTCATAGATCAGTTCACGGTATTGCATCACGTATAAAAAGCCGGTATAAGCGCCTGCGTCTACCCCCACGATCGAATTACAAATGAGGTGATCCGATATGCGGGCCAGTTCCATGATGATGATCCGGAGGTAATCCACCCTTTTGGGTGTTTTCACACCCAGCAATTTCTCGCAGGTGAGATGCCATCCCATATTGTTGATCGGTGAAGAACAATAATTCAGCCGGTCCGTCAACGGTGTGATCTGGTATAAGGGACGCCGCTCGGCAATCTTTTCAAAAGCCCGGTGGATATATCCAATTGTCTGATCAGCTGAAACAATACGTTCCCCATCTAATTCAAGAATGTTCTGGAATACGCCATGGGTAGCCGGGTGTGTGGGACCCAGGTTCAGCGTACTGGTTGTTTTCTCAATACTTCCTTCCGGTAGTTTGATATGTTGTTCTGACATTTGCCCCTATCCCCTAAAGGGGAACATTTATTTTAAAAATCTGCCGCCACCCCTTCAGGGGATGGGGGCTATCTTCCAAACATTTCATCATCTTTATCGATCCTTGACTGGTCTTCCAACGGAAATTCTTTTCGCATCGGGAAATAATCCATCTCCTCCACATTCAATATTCTTTTCAGGTTGGGGTGACCGACAAAATTCACTCCATAATAATCATAGGTTTCCCTCTCCAGCCAATTGGCTGCAGAAAACAAACCCGTAGCTGTATAGATATCAGGCGTCCTGATATCTGTAAATACTTTGAAGCGGATACGAACATTATCCACCAGGTTATGCAAATGATACACCACGGCTAATTCTTTTCCGGGCAGATCAGGAAAATGTACAGCGCATAAGGAAGTGAGGAAACGAAATTTCAGTTCTTTATCATCAAAAAGAAAATTGAGCACTTTCAGATTCAGTGCCTTGGGCGCTTCAAATGTGAGCATGCCCCAGGGTTCATAAAACCCGCTAACCTGGTCGCCGAATTTTTCTATCAGCCTTTGTTTGATATGATCATTCGTTAATGCCATCTCTTATTGCCCCCATCCCCTAAAGGGGAGAATACCTTTTGCAAATATTTTAAATGCCCCTTTAGGGGATAGGGGCCTATTGAATTCCATAACTTTCTAAAAGTCCTTTATACTTATCACCATTCCTTCTCCGCAAACTTTCTTTTCCAATAAGGTCCTGTATCCTGATCACGCCATCCAGGATGGCTTCGGGCCGGGGCGGACAACCCGGCACATATACATCTACCGGTATCACCTGGTCAATGCCCTGTAAAACACTATACGTATCAAAAATGCCTCCACTGCTGGCACAGGCGCCGACGGCAATCACCCACCGGGGTTCTGCCATCTGCAGATAAACTTGCTTCAGTACCGGGCCCATTTTTTTTGCAATTGTGCCCATTACCATTAACAGATCACATTGACGGGGTGAAAAGCCAACCCGTTCTGCGCCGAATCTTCCCAGGTCATAATGAGAACCCATCGTGGCCATGAATTCAATTCCGCAACAGGAAGTGGCGAATGGCAGGGGCCAAATAGAATTTTTCCTGGCCAGCCCGATCACATGGTTCAATTTGGTTGCAAAAAAACCTTCTCCCTGGTGGCCTTCGGGCATTTCACCCATGCTGATATCAGGCTCCAGTTTTTTATCAACGAGATTATATGCTACTGGTCTTGCCATTTTTGCCCCCATCCCCTAAAGGGGAGTTTATTTATTAAAAATTTGAACTATTTTTTGACTCATTTTCTCACCCCTTTAGGGGACAGGGGCTAATCTTCCCATTTTAATGCCCCTTTTTTTAATATATATATAAACCCGCAAAGGAATAATCCTACAAAGATCATGACGGCCCAAAACCCATCCCATCCCAATCCTTTAAAGTTGACAGCATAGGGATAAAAGAAAATAACCTCTACATCAAACAGGACAAATAAAATGGCAGTAAGAAAATATTTGATCGCCATGGGCTGGCGGGCGTCACCATGACTTTCAATTCCGCTGGCAAAGGGCTGAAGCTTATCGGAGGTCTTTCGTTTAGGGCCCAATAAATGGGTGATCAGCATCAGGAAACCCACTAAACCAACCGCAAAAATGACCTGGATGAGTACCGGCAAATAAGAGCCGGAATCGTTGCCATTTACGTTAGCCTGAAGAAGATCGATCATAGGCTTTCAATTCGGGCAAAAATAAGCTTACAGGGGGAATTTACCTTAAGAAACTGAGTTAGTTAGGTAGTAAATCAAAGATCCCCTGCCACGAGGGCAGAGGACCTTTTTTGTAAAAGAAGAAAACCGAGTTATGGTCGATTGAAGACCTTTGAATTAGTTGAGTTTTTCAGCTCCGGTCTGGGCGAGGGTTTAGGCTGAGACCCATTACCCTTTGGATTCGTTTTCGGATTCGGGGGTTTTTTCATGTCCTCGAGATATTTTTTGAAAACTTCGTTGGTCGGATCCAGCATTACCATTATTTCCAGGTATTTGATCGCGTTGTCCCTGTCCTTTGTGATGTTAGCGTAATACTGGGCCAGGTAACTGGCTACACCGATAATATTTCTCTTATTCTTAGCTGTGTCTTTTTGCATTAGTTCCAGGTACCTGAGGCCCGGAGGAATCGCCAATCCCCCGGTCATGGAAGTATCTTTTAACCTGCCGATATTATATCTCAATTGCCAGCCGGGAATAGATTCCGGCCACTTTTGAACAAGTACTGCAAATACGCTATCGGAACGGTCGAGATTGTTGGCCTTGTAAAAAGCAAATCCCGCATCAAAATAATTTCGTTCACTGGGCGTAGGTCTTAGCTTAATAACTTCCAGGCGAAGTTCCCCTTCTTTGGTACGCCTGACGCTATCCTCACCGCTTGCGAAAAAAGCTGCCCCGGCATTCATAAAATCAATTTTATTGGCCAATACGGTATCCAATGCGGCGCCTTGTATATAAGTTGCGTAGATCTCATTCGGGTCTCCACCCATTTTGGTCATGATCCTGGCTTTGATATCAAAGTCTTTCGAGATCAAAGAATCTGTCTTTGCCTTACCAAAATAGAGGTTGATAAATTTTAGGGCATCGGCATAATTACCTTTCTCGTAGTCAGCATAGGCAATTAATTTATATACTTTGGGTTTCGTGGAAGCACCCATGGTCGTGTATACATTCATCGCTTTTGTAATCGCGCAATCATAATTTTTATTACCGAAACATAACTGTGCATACAGGTATTCATTCTGGATCACGTCATCGGCAGCGGCAATATATTTCTGCAACTGGGCCTCCGCTTCCGGGTATTTTTCCCTGAAAAAATAATAATAAAATAACTCGTAGTAGGCCGGTGCAAATTTGGGATCGAGGGCGATCGCATCATTCAGGTATTGCAGGAAGAATTCCCAGTTCTTTTGCGACTCAAATAATTTAGCGAGGCGCATATCAGCTACCGGGAAGTTGGGATTTACTTCCAATGCTTTTTTATAATTCTCGAAGGCCTTACCACCGCCTTCACCAGGCCTTGCTTTTTTATAGGCATTACCCAATTGAAGATAGGTTTCAGGATTCTTCGGATCCCTCAATACGGCAGCTTCCAGTTTTTCAATGGCATAAGGCAGGTCACCCGCTTTGGCATCTACGTTGGCGCGGCCAATCAGTGTCAGGATCATCGGGTCGTCGCCTTTTTTTGTGCGGGTACTGGTCAGCGCCATTTCAAAATGCTGCTTTGCATCACTCAATTTATTGTCGTGTAATTCCACGTGACCGACTCCTACAAGAATGATCGGGGCATTGTTGCTGCTAAGTAGTGCTTTTGCATAGAGGTCACGCGCTTTTGCGTTTTCGTCATTATCCAGGTAAGTCTGGCCCATCCAATAAATAGCATCTGTATTGTTGGGGTTCGTCGCGAGTATCTTTTCAAACACACCGATAGCGCTTTTGAACCTGTCCGCATAGAGGTGGTTGATCCCCTCCTGCACGGTCTGGGCCTTTAACCCGGTTGCGATGAGCATACCGGATACAAGAATGGTGAATGTGGTCTTCTTCATTTTACTTCTTCTTTTATTATTGTAAAAATAACCAGTTTGATTACTCCCTCAGTCTTACCGGCCTGATACCAAAATTTTTTTGTGCCGGTACCAGGTAAGCTCTTCGGAAGATCAACTGCCCTATCTCTCCACTCATAAAATCAGCAAACGCTTGTCCTAGTCCTTTATACTTCTCCTTCACAGTGTAAACCAAATCCCGTACCATAGGATACCTCTTTATGTAAATGTTTGCCTGGGATGGTCTTATAAACAGGTTTTCTTTATATGTACTCTGTAAAGCTGCCATGTTAACGTTTTTCAAATGTTCTGTCTGGGCCGAATCTTCTGGGTTACCGATCCAGCTTACGCCTATGAATCCCACCACATCCTGGTTCTTTGAGACATAATCGATAACCCCTTCGCTGCTGCGGGCTGCCACCGCTTTTGGCGTGAGTGAATCGCCCCTCAATACTGAATCGATGATAAAACGTACCGTACTGGTTGCTTTAACTCCATCAAAAACAGGAATTAAACTTTTCTTAAAGCGCCCGGTAAGGATATCTTTAACTTCCTGCATGGTCAGTAAAGAATCCGGGTTGCGGGGATTTACGATAACGGTGATCGCATCTCTTGCAACTGTCATGCTTTCCATGGCCACACCTAACGAATCCACGACTGACTCTCTCTCTTCCCTGGAGGGAGGCCTTGTGGCGATGATCATGCGCACACTGTCATTCCAAAGATCTTTCAGGCATTCCGCTTCAGGCTTGTAACTGACTATGATATGGGCCCCCTGGTGATTGGATTCATACACCAGCACCTGCTGATCAATGATCGGTTTAAAGGATTCATCCGCACTCACCCGGATCGTGCCCCTGTTCTCATTATCCGGCAAAGCTTCTTTCTTTGCGCGGTAAGACCTGCAGGACAGCAATAATATGATCAGGCAAAACCCGTATATAAAAGAGCCGGGGGGTGACGGTTTGCGAATCATCGGAAATAATTTTTCTTATATCCCCTGTATATCCGCCAGGCCCCGTAAAGTATACAAATAGCACCAAAGATCTGGTCAACATCATTCGGCGGAAATTTTTCATTCAGCCGGATATGGAATTTTTGCCGGAACATGAAAAAAGCGCCGGCTCCCAGGATGATAATGCCCATGCCGAAGTCCAGCATGGACCGCATCAATGAGATCTGTTTCCTTTTTCGCTTTTCATATTCTTCAATCATTCACCGGTGTTTTACAAGGCAGGGAAATTATTGAAATTTTACTATTCCACCCCGATAAATATTACGGATTTTCAGGTTGTTATTAAGATGCGTATAGTTTGTAAATCCATAATTATGCTAGTGGCCAATAGCTAGTGGCTAGCAGGGCTTCAAACAGGTTACATTCCCCACTTGCTACTAGCTACTCGCCACTCGCCTCAGTATATTTGCGTGATGAAGATCCTGATGGTTTGCCTCGGAAATATCTGCCGCAGCCCCCTGGCGGAAGGTATTTTGCAGGATAAGGTTAAAAAGAGAGGTTTGCAATGGATAGTGGACAGCGCCGGCACTGAACGTTATCATATTGGTGAACCGCCCCACCCCTTATCCCAAAAAGTGGCCAGTCAGCATGGCATTGATATCAGCCATCAGCGTGCCCGTCGTTTCAAGGCAGCCGACATTGATCAATTTGATATTGTATTTGCACTGGCAAAAGATGTGCTTGAAGAAATAAAACACCTGTCTGCATCACGATTTAATGCGCATAAAGTAAAACTTTTGATGGAAGAGCTTTATCCCGGTGAAGAACGGGATGTGCCGGATCCCTGGTATGGGCCGGAACCGGGTTATCAGGATGCCTATGAGATCATAGAACGCGCTTGTGAAGCAGTCATACAGAATTATACAATAAAGGTGTAAGAGTATTTATATTTGAAAAATAGAAAACTTCATCATAATGGCCTCCCCAAACCCCTCCAAAGGAGGGGCTTAGACCTCACAAAATTTGAAATGAAGTACTAAATGGCAAAAGTTACCCCTACTATACCACAAGGAACGAGAGATTTCGGAGCTGATGAAGTAAGAAAGCGCAATTTTATTTTAGATACGATCAAAACGGAATTCGAACTGTACGGGTTCCAACCCCTGGAAACCCCGGCGATGGAAAATCTTGATACTTTACTGGGTAAATATGGTGAAGAAGGTGACCGGTTGATATTTAAGATCCTGAACAATGGCCTGGATAATAGCGAAAAAGAAAAAGAGGCAAGGCAAGGATTTGAAAAAGTATTGAAAGGAAAGAATGATAAGGCTATTACAGAAAGAGCATTAAAATACGATCTCACTATTCCTTTTGCCAGGTATGTGGCCATGCACCACACGCGTCTCAACTTCCCCTTTAAGCGATACCAGGTACAGCCAGTATGGCGCGCTGACCGGCCTCAAAGAAGTCGTTACCGCGAGTTTTACCAATGCGACGCAGATGTGGTGGGCAGTGATTCCCTGTTCAACGAGATCGAATTTGCCATCATTTATTCTAAAGTATTTTACAAGCTGGGGATCCCGGGCATTACGATCAAAGTAAATCACCGGGCCCTCTTGTCTGCACTCGCTGAAACATGCGGTGACCTAAAATATTTTACTCCCATTACAGTCGCCATTGACAAGCTGGAAAAAGCAGGCATAGAAAAAGTAGTTGCTGAACTGGAATCAAAGGGTCTGAACAAAGAACAAATAAAGATCATCCGGGAATACCTGGATATCCAGGGAACGAATAAAAACAAAATCAAGCGCCTGGAAGAATTATTGGGAAAGAATGAAAATGGGAGGCGGGGGATTGCCGACCTGAAATTTGTTTTATCTCAGCAGGACCTGTTATTAGATCTTACGCTGGCACGGGGGCTGAATTATTATACGGGAACTATTTTCGAAGTGACTCCACCGGCTGATCTGAAAATCGGCAGTATTGGTGGTGGTGGGCGTTACGATGATCTTACAGGTTTATTCGGAGTGCCCGATATTCCAGGTGTAGGTATTTCATTCGGCGTTGACCGCATCTATGATGTGATGGAAGAAATGAAATTATTTCCCGCAGCGGTGCATATCGGAACGCAGGCGCTATTTTTCAATTTGGGTGAAACCGAGAGCCGGCAAGCGTTTCAGCTGATGGAAGAATTGAGGGATATGGGTATACGTTGTGAAATGTACCCGGATACGGTCAAGTTCGACAAGCAATTCAAATACGCAGAAAAGAAAAATATCCCATACGTGATCATCATTGGGAGTAAGGAATTAGAAGAAAAAAACTGTACAATAAAAGATCTCCGAACCGGCAAACAGGAATCTGTGTCATTTGATATGCTTTCTGCATACACATTTAAATAGCAAAAACACTTTGCGGGCCTTGCGAATACATAGCCGTTTGTCATGCTTCTGTCCGACCTGGAAAGCCGGGTATCCTTTTATCATTTTTTTGAAAAAATACTTCCCCAAATGAGTTAACTTCAGGATACAAGCTCATGTTATGAAAAAGTTGCAATTATTCTCAATAATGCTGTTATCTGCTCCTGCATTCAGCCAGGTTGTAATCAACGTAGATGACCCCGCTAATAAATTATCCAACCAGTTATTTTACACGGTGGGCAAGGTTCCGTTCAGCCCTGCCAAATACGTAAGAGTGGTCGACGGTAGTCCCTTTTTCAGTGAAACCTGGATGTTAGGAAATATCATGACAAAAGATAGTACAGTATATGGGGATATCCGGTTACGACTGGACCTGATGGATGGAACGCTCATTTACCTGAATGATAAAGATGAAGAGATGATATCTGTCACTCCGATCATTGAAGTTTCATTGATGGATACGATTACCGGCAAGCCTTATTATTTTATTAATAATTCTTCCCTGGTGGGCATTGAAAATACAGGGGATACAAAGACATGGTACCAGGTGCTGACAGGAGATGCTGTGCCTTTATACAAGCAATACTTTAAAGATATCTATGAGAACAAGCCCTATGGTTCCTCTGTCACGGAACAAACCATACGATCCACAGAACGCTACTTCATCATTGTAAAAAAAGCCATGGTCCGGGTAAAAAAGCTCAAAGAGATCCCGGATATTCTATATGACAAAAGAGCTCAACTCCTGAAATTCATTGACGATAAAAAACTGAATGGGAATAAGGACGATGACTTTATCACCCTTATGCATTATTATAATTCTCTTAAATAAGAGCAATTGCATTAAAAGAAAAGGACCAGCAAAAATGCCGGTCCTTTTCTTTGTATATATTCCTGGTCACCTTACCATAGTGGTGGTAACTCCGCCAAAGCTGCCGGCGGAAACAGTCATAGTAGATTTGATCGTAAAAGTATTATCACAGGATGAAAATGTGCTTCCTGCAGCACTATTAACCGTTAGTGCCCCGTAACCATAAAAATTAGTATTGGATAGGATTTGCGAGGGGAAAGTCACTTTGAAATTCCCGGGATCGGTCCAATCTATTGTAACCGTTATATTCTGAACAGCAAAAGGCGCACACCAGGCTGCGGCAAAATTGGCAATGACCATGGAAGCTGTGGTAGCAGTTAGGGACGTAACGCTAACTACGTTGGCGGTATAAGGGCCATAGGGTCCTGTGCCATCCACATCCCTGGATTGAGTATAATTGCCTGTAAATGCGGCTATAGACACAGGACAATATTTCTGCATTACGACTTTAATCGTATCGGCGAATTTTGCAATCGCCATGCCCGAAGATGGTGATGTCATCGTGATCACCAGGGTATCTTTCCTTCCCGTAGGATACTGAGCAAATACACCATGTATGGTGATCGGGCTGATAGCTTTTCCTGCCGGAATGGTTACTGTATTTCCTGAACCGGGCGTAGTGATAGTGTAATGTGTTCCCAATACCGCTCCCGTTGGGGATGTAATGGCAAAATTGATTGTCCGGTTGGCATCTGAAAGATCTGTTGTACCCAGGTTGATCTGAAAGGAGTCACTGGCTGAATTAGCCACATAGTAATTCAATACTTTAGCAGCATAAGCAAAATGCACTTGCGGCGGAGCGATAATAAGGGTATAGGGTTTATTTTTATCGCAACTCACCAGGATAAACATGAAACAAACCACTCCCAGCAGCAAAGAATTTATTGATTTTCTCATAATAAATAATATTTAGTGTTGACCAATTTGACCGGAGCTGAAATACTTTCTCAACTCCGGTCAATATGTTAATACCCTGTGTTTTGAATCACGTTATGATTAGCGTCAATTTCCCTTTGTGGAATCGGCAAAATAAACCTGAATGAATTAGCAGGCAGGTTTTGCCAATCCGGGCTCGCATCTGAAGCCAGTCTTGCAACCGGAAGATTGTTCCTTCTCAGGTCCCAGAAACGGAAACCTTCAAAACAAAGTTCCTTATAACGCTCATCCAGGGTAGCCGTTAAGAGATCCGCAGCCGTTCCGAAGACTACGTTTACATAACCGGTGATCCTGTTTGAACGAAGGAAATTCAGGTCAGCTGCTCCCAAAAGAACATCAGCTGCCGCTCCTTTCTTAGCATAAGCTTCAGCACGTATCAGGTACATTTCGGCAGTCCGGCAAGCTTTCAGGTCAACGATACGGCCACCTCTTGAAGAAGTGAAGTGCTTGTTGACAACCGGTTTTCCACTCAATGTTCCGATATAAGCGGCTTTCCTGACATCACTGGCTGAATAAGTAGCCACCAATTTATCAGAGGGAGAAATGTAAACGAGATTTCCGGTTGTAGTCCATAATCCGCCGAGATTTGTCAGCGTGAGGTAACGAACCCTGAACAGTGATTCATTGAAGTTGGCATCGGTCCATATCCCGGAGAAATTAGCACCGCTCACTAAAGGTTTCACATTTGAATTGATCACCTCAGTCGCAAAAGCGATTGCTCCGTTATAGTCGCCTTTGTGTAAAGCGATCCTTGCCTGGTAAGCTGCAATGTTGACACGGTTCATTACCGTATCAGAGAATGTAGCAGGCGTCACAGCAGGTAAAAGAAGCTTGGCTGCTGCCAGGTCATTTTCAATCTGCGTCATTGTTTCCAGTTGTGTATTCCTCGCTGGTTTCGCAAGTGGATCCGCAGAAGTCAGAACAGGAACACCCATGGGATCAGCGGGATCCCAATTCTTGCAATACATCTGTAACGCTCCAAACAGGGAAATACCACGAAGAGCCAGCAATTGACCTTTCAGGATATCACGGCGATATTCCTGGTCAGGTGTAGCAGTTACCAAAGGAATCTTGGGTAAGACACGGTTACATTGGTCAATAACAGAATAGAATTGTGCCCATGCGGGTGTTACGTCACCACCGGTTGTCGCATCCGCACTGAATTGATAGCGGAATGTCAATGCACCCTGACCTCCATTGTCGGCTCCAATTTTGGATTCATCCGATACTAAGGCGCCGGCATAGACCTGGCTGGTGTAAGCACCGTAGCGTCCAAAAGCGCCATTAACGCCTAATTGAACGTGATCCAGCGTTTGGAAAGCATTGGCCTCGCTGATGCTTTCAGGATCAAAAAGATCGTAATTACCTTTTTTACATCCTCCTATGAACAGGGCCGCTGCGATCAGCAATAAACTATATTTTTTGAGTTTCATATCAGTCTGATTTAAGAGTTAAAAAGTAACATCAATACCGCCGGTGAATGCCCTGGGATTAGGAAATTCACTCAGGTTGATATTAACTGGTCCTGCCTCGGGATCCATTCCTCTCCATTTGGTCCAGATGAACAAATTATTTGCCTGTAAATAGAATTTCACGTTAGACATAAATTTGATCTTATGCATAACAGTAGCTGGTAAAGTATAGGCCATGGTTACATCTCTTAATCTCAGAAAGTTGGAACTGTGTATCAGTTTGGATGTAAAATTTGTTCCGTAAAGCGGAGATGGCGTACTGGCGAGATCACCCGGTTTTTTCCACATATTCATATCGGATGACTGGTTAAATTGTCCTGAAAGGAAACCGATAGGGTTCTCTACAAAATATTCCAGGTTATCAAATTTCACGGCACCGGACTGCCAGCTGAATAATACCGAAAGCTCTAAAGTCTTATAACGCAGGTTGGTTCCGAATCCACCTTTCCACGGTGGTTCAAAAGTCCCGAAATTAGCTACGCTGTTACTTGCATTATAGATATTTGTCAGGTTACCTGCTTTGTCAGAATAAAGCGGCATACCTGTTGCGGCATCTACCCCGCCCCATTTCACCTGGTAATGTGAACCCAGGGGCTTTCCAATTTCCAGGAATGATGTCCCTACCGGGTAAGGCTGTTCCCCGCCGAGGTCGCGAAGCGCATTCTTATTATAAGCTCCTGTGGTGAAAACAGTCCATACAAAATTCCTGTTCCTGATCACTTCTGCATTTACATTCCACTCCACTCCTTCATTTTCCAGCATCCCTGCGTTTACCGGGATCGTATTATTGCCTGCAGCTGATGGGCTCAGGATTTTATTTACAAAAAGGTCTTTCGTGTGTTTATCATACCAGTTCAAATCCCCAAAGATCCGTCTCTTACAAAGTTCAAAGTCCAGGCCGACATTGGTAACAAAGGTTCTTTCCCATGTGGCATTTGGATTGCCCACATAGGTGGACACCTGGGTAACCAATCCTGAATAAGAGCCTGCGCCATAGGTTGCGGGGCCTAAATAAAGACCCGGGAAATTGTTTGCATTACCCGAGCTACCCCAACTACCTCTTAGTCTGAGCGTATTAATAAAATTTACATTATCCATGAACCTTTCCTTCTTCACATCCCAGCTGGCTCCAAAGCTGTAAAAACTCTGGTCCCTTGTGCTGGGAGGCAGGATGGAAGATTTGTCACGGCGGATAGAAGCATTGAGTGTGTATTTACCATTATAAGTATACCTGGCGATACCCAATAAAGATCCAAGGGTTGTTTTGTCCTTATTACCACCCGCTAAAATGTATAACTGGTTTCCAGAATTACCTGCGGTGATGGCACCCGGTGTATTGGGTGTGCGCGGATCAATTCCAAAACCCTGTACACTAAAAGTCTTTGAATTTTCCTGGATGTATTCAGCTACGGCTGTAAAATCAAGATCATGTTTCTCATTGAATTGATGTCTCCAGTTGATCGTTGGGCGAACCGTGATGGCAAGGTTTCTGCCCAGGTCCTCAAATTGTGATCCGGCAAGTGTTGTCAAAGTTGCAGTAGCTACCGGGGTTCTGAGGAATGCCAGACGGCTTTGGTAATTCGTATTCTGTGTTTCCCTGAAATCGATACCCGCAACAATGGCTGCTGTGATCTCCTTCGTCAGCTTGTATTGCATATTTACGGACATCGTTGCTTTGACCTGGTCATTATAATTCTTATCATATTTATTCAGATCCATTTCATTGGTTGCAACAAACTTGTTCCCCACTCCTGTATTGAAAGATCCATCTGCTTTAACCGGAATGTGATAAGGAACAGCAATGTTGATAACCAGGAAAGGATTGGCTGTGCTGTTTGTAGTTGTGCTCTGCTGGAAATTTCTTTTTGTATACCCGAAATTAGAAGTAAAGCTGAAAGTAAATTTATCATCGGTATAATCAATATTGTTCCGCAGTGTTAACCTTTCCATATCTGTCCGTGCCGTGGTGCCTTCTTCACTATAATAAGCCAGGCTACTGTATATTCTTGTTTTGCCTGTACCACCTGTCACAGCGATCTGATGCTGCTGGAAAGTTCCCTGCCTGAAAATCTGGTCGTACCAGTTGGTATGGATACCCCTGATCGAATCGAGGGTATGATCAGCCTCCGCTTGTCCCTGTGCATTCAATGCGATATAACGAGGATTCTTTTTGGAATAATACCAACCCGGAATGGAGGTGCTGGTATTGGAAGAGCCCTGCACGATCAAACCATAATCTTCCTGCGCCTGTAACAACTCTTCAGTTGTCATGGGCCGGAAAGCAAAGTCTGGCCTTGATTTAATACCATATTGACCTGAGTAAGTCAGTTTCATTTTACTACCTGTCCCTCTCTTCGTAGTCACAACGATCACACCAGCCGAACCACGGGAACCGTAAGTGGCTAATGTTACCGCGTCACGAAGTACATCGATAGATGCGAAATCGTTGGGGTTGAGGTTTTGGAAAACAGCGGCTTCCACCTGAATACCATCTACAATATACAGGGGTGTACTGCCCCCGGAGATTGAATTGGTACCGCGGATCAGGACGGCTGTCGCTTGTCCGGGTTGTCCGCTGGTAGTTACGGCCCAGACACCAGGTACTCTACCCTGGAATAACTGGTCGAAAGAACCGACGGGGCGGTTTTGAATTTCTTTTACGTCGAGCTTATTGGCAGCGCCGACGAACTGGGATTTTTTTACCCGGTTAATACCCGTGACAACGGCCTCGGATAATTCCTTTTCAGAGGATTTCATGACGACATTGAAATTCGTCTTACCACTGATAGAAACCTCCTGGGATTCCATGTTGACAAATGAAACCATCAACGATCTGGCGGTGGCTGGAACACTTAATGTAAATGTCCCATCCGCTTTGGTGACCGTACCGATGCTGGTACCTATCACTTGTACTGTTGCATTGGCAACCGGATTGTTGTTCTCATCCCATACTTTACCAGTGATCGTTTTTTGTGCCCAAAGTTGAGTTGTGGCGAGCACAATAGTCAGAAGAAGCAAATACAGTTTCCTCATGAGCGTTAGTTTTAGAAATGAAAAAAAAATATTTAGCCAAATTGAATTGGCAGTCTTCACGGTGGGTGCCGTCTTTGTATTTCTTATGTAGTTGGTGGAAAGCCTCTCGTGAAAATAAAGATAAGTATTCCAATGAATAATGCCAACAACTAGTGACAGGCAATTGTCAATTTTTGCTGCTTCTGGAATTCAGATTTTCAAAGGGTTATCGTAAATATCCCGTTGTCATGGCTTAGGGTCGTCATTTTTGCAACCAAACAGCCCTTAGCCTGTTTTGCGCCAGCGTAAATCCTTCTGTTTTTGTTCCCTCCAGGTTCATATCCCCGATGGCTACGTGAACGCCATTTACTTTTCCATCTCCATTCCTTTTGAAAGTGGCAATTCCTCCATAGGCAACGATCTCAAAAACATCACCTTCCGTCTTCTTAATTCAGAACTTCCCATGGCCGAAC
>DATINK010000245.1:0-3391 GCA_035474355.1 Chitinophagaceae bacterium
AAGTGCAGATCGAGAGCAGAATCATGGGAGAACTCGCTACCAGTCATGTCTTGCCGGCAGCCATCCGCTACCAGAACATGCTGGCCAATAATATCAATGGATTGAAAAGTGCTGGTCTTTCAGAATCTTCCTTCTCCAACCAGAAACAGATCCTGGAACAGATCTCGCTGCATATAAATAAAACCAGCGACCTGGTGGAGAAAATGATCGAAGCCCGGAAGATCTGTAATAACATGACCAATTCCCGTACACGTGCCATCGCTTATCAAAGCCAGGTAAAAGATCCTTTCTTTGATGAGATCAGGTATCATGTTGATAAACTGGAATTACTGGTAGATGATCGTGAATGGTACCTTCCTAAATATCGCGAGATGTTGTTTCTAAGATAATTTTTTTCAAATAAAATTCGCTTTCATTACCCGCATCACGTTCCCCCCAAGTATCTTCTTAATATCCCTGTTTGAGTATCCTCTCTTTTTCAATTCTGCAGTGATCTTTGGATAAGAAGTCACATTATCTATTCCAACAGGCAGGGATGAAACGCCGTCGAAATCTGACCCGATCCCCACATAATCCGCTCCCACCAGTCTCGCTATATAATCAATATGATCCACCAACTGCGCGAGGCTGGGCCGGACCTTATTCATTTCCATATCCCGGAAATTCTCCCAGGCTTTTCTCCACCCTGTTGTATCATGCCGGGCAACACTAAATGAATCTTTCCAGGTATTCCGGTAATTACTATCCAACTGGTCGCCACGTTGATCATATTCTTTACTGATAAAGCCGGAATAGAAATTAATGCAGATGACGCCCCCGTTTTTTGCAACAGCCCGGATTTGGTCATCCTTGACATTCCTGAATACCGGGCAAATACTCCAGACAGAACTGTGTGAAAGTATTACGGGCTTAGTGCTGGTAGCAATAGCATCATAGAAAGTCTGTTCCCCGGTGTGTGAAAGGTCTACGATGATGCCGCGTTCATTCATCCTCCGTACAATGTCTTTTCCAAAAGCAGTAAGCCCTTTTTGTTTTAAACTATCCGGGTGGCGGGTTTCATCCATGGCGCTGCTGGCCCAGGCTGTACTGTTATTCCAGGTCAGGGTCATGTAGCGCATGCCTCTTTGATATAGTGTTTCCAGTTTATTCATATCCGCTTCGATCATGTGGCCGCCTTCAACGCCAATGAGTGAAACCAGTTTTTTCTGGCGGATACCTTTTTTTACATCTTTATAATTCTTTGCCAATACCATTTTTGTGGGATTGCGGCCGATGATTGCGTAGAGGGAATCGATCTCCTCTGTCGCATCTTTATAAAATCCTTCAGGCCTTCTTGCTTTTTCACCTGTCCATATCGAAAAGAACTGGACATCCACACCACCTTCTTTCCAGCGATCCAGGTCACTGTGGCCGCTATCGGTCCTGGAAGAAATGTCAATTCCTTTTAAAGTGAGACTCGTGAGGACGTCGTTATGTGTATCTGCTAATATGGATTTAAAATGCAGTTTATTGGGCGATTGGGCGATTGAAGCGTAGCATAATATTATTGCTAAAAAGAAAGTTAATGCTTTCATGAACTGTTATTAATGTATGAAAGTAGGAAAGAAGTACGACTAAACCGTTGCGTCGTGGCGGCGTTGCGAGAGACTTCATTTCTGGTTTCACGCTAAGACAGCAAAGAAATCGCTAAGAATACAAGAGGCACTGCGACTTTGCGGGATCATTGCATCTCTGCGTGAAATAATTCTCGCCACGGCGCTACGACGCAATAAAAAAACCCCGACGAATCGGGGTAGAGATGATATTGAATTGAAGTATTTATTTAGGTCTGACTGCCTTCACCGAACCGGCTGCAGGCGCTTTGATCAGGTGACGCTCCTGTCCTTTTGCATAAGGACAATAGTAATCCAGCGAATACTGCGCATCTGAGTAGCTCAGGTCCACTTCCACCACGTCGCCCGTGATGATCCTGCCGCTGGAACTATTATAAAAATCTTTCACACCGTAGTTGCCGAAATGGCCATAGATCATGCTTCCTTCAAAGGGGCGGTAACCGCCAAGGGAACGAATGATCGTGTAGCCATAATTGGTTTCCACGACAAAATAAGAACAATTGTTGTCGCTATAAACGACGTCCCCTCTTTCCTGGCTCAGCCAGTAACTCTCGTCAATATATACGGAGGAGTTTTTATAACAACTCGTAAATAAAGTTGCTGTTACGAGGGCGATAACAGAGAGTGTAAAAACCTTTTTCATGGCATTAACATTTTATTGTTATTTAATTCGAAGCCATTTCAAAAGGCTTCATTACTTAGATGCCAAACTGTGTGCTGAAGTTTTATTAGAAGATGTTAAAGTCAGTACTCCGCCGCCCCCATCCCCTAAAGGGGAGCATTATGTTTTTGAAAGAAAATAATACCCCTTTAGGGGATAAGGGCAGGGATGGGCATCATTTCAGTTCAAAATTCTCGAGGAACTTGGTGTTGAAGTCACCGCTGCGGAATCTTTCATCCTGCATCAGCTGGAGATGGAAAGGAATGGTTGTTTTAACACCTTCGATGACGTATTCGCTCAAAGCCCTGTACATGGTGTCGATCGCTTCCTGGCGGGTTTGTGCAACCGTGATCAATTTCCCGATCATGGAATCATAATATGGCGGAATTACATAGCCAGCATAAACATGGCTGTCCACTCTCACACCATGACCACCGGGCTGGTGCATCTGTGTAATACGCCCCGGGGAAGGGCGAAAATCATTATATGGATCTTCTGCATTGATGCGGCATTCGATGGCGTGCATTTGCGGGAAATAATCAGCCCCCGATAATTTTTCACCCATGGCGATCTTGATCTGCTCTTTGATCAGGTCATAGTTGATGACCTCTTCCGTCACACAGTGTTCAACCTGGATGCGGGTATTCATTTCCATGAAATAAAAATTCCGGTTCTTATCCACGAGGAATTCAACGGTACCAACGTTCTCATACCGGATGGCGGAGGCTGCTTTTTTGGCCGCATCACCCATTCTTTTTCTCAGGTCATCGGTCATGAATGGTGATGGAGATTCTTCCACCAGTTTCTGGTGGCGGCGTTGTATCGAACAATCCCGCTCACTTAAATGACAGACATTTCCGTACTGATCACCCACTACCTGGATTTCAATATGTCTTGGTTCTTCCACATACTTCTCCATATATATACCATCGTTCTTAAAGGAGGCAGCGGCTTCTGCTTTCGCGGTCTCATAAGCCTTTTGCATTTCCTTTTCTTCCCAAACGATACGCATGCCTTTGCCTCCTCCGCCTGCTGTGGCTTTCAGGATGACGGGATAACCCATGTTCTTTGCGATCCCCTTCGCCTCATCAATGCTCTGTAATAAACCTTCACCTCC
>DATINK010000246.1:0-4248 GCA_035474355.1 Chitinophagaceae bacterium
TTTCGCCCAGGTCAGTTACCAGACCTGCAAGTACGTAGGGCCCGTTTCGATCTTCGTGGTACCGAACCCTGAAAAAATGAAAGAATGTTATGAAGAAGTGATGAAACAGGTCAATATGTGGGGAGATGACAATTATATTACGGAAGAAGAGTTGCAGACCGCAAAAGATCAATTATTGAGAAACAGGATCAGGAACGAAGAAAAACCCTCCACCCTTTCTATGAATATGACATTCTGGTGGGCGAGTACTTCCCTGGACTTTTTCACTGCCTATAACGACAATATGCAGAAGGTAACAAGGAAGGATCTCCAGCAATATGTTAAAAAATATGTTGTGGGAAAACCCTATGTCGCCGGGATGATCATCAACGATGATATGAATAAGCAGTTGAAACCCGGTGAATATTTTAAATCATTAAAATCATTCTGATATGAAAAAACTGATAAGCTTTTTATTGCCCTTGTTTCTTTTGCCCTTTTTCAGTCATTCACAGGGGAATGATCCATACGAATTAAATATTAACGGGGTAAAAGTCATTGTGCAGCCAAGCGGCAACGAGATCGTCGTGATCCAGACCATTATCAAAGGGGGTGTACAGAACTATCCCGTTTCAAAAGCAGGCATTGAGAACCTGGCGATGAATGCCCTGACTGAATGCGGAACTGTGAATGATGATAAAAACAGTTTTAAGAATAAACTGGATAAAGTGAGTGCCCAGGTGGGCGGCGGTTCAGGTATGGATTATGCCACTTTCAGCCTGAATTGCATACAGCAGGATTTTGAAACCGTATGGCCCCTGTATCTGGATGCCATGATGAGCCCCCGCTTTGATACAAAGGAATTTGAAAGGATAAAACAGGATGCGATCAGCGGTCTCCGCCAGGCTGAAAGCGATCCGGATAATGCCATTGACAAAATGGCGAAACAGACTGCTTTCTCAGGAAAGAACTATGCCAAGGACCCGCAGGGAACGATCGCGATCATTAGCAAACTAACCCCGGTTGAAACCAAAAAATACTGGGAATCCGTTTTTACCAGGTCACGCATGGTGATCGTGATAGTAGCTGATCTCGACAAAGCAACGATAGAATCAAAGATCAAAAGCTTTCTTGCTAAAGTCCCCCAGGGCTCTCCATTTAAAGCTGTCAAAACAAGTTATACTCCCCCTGTAAATACGATCAAACCACAGGAAAGGGAAAATGCTACGAATTATGTCCAGGGAGTAACCGGTGGCCCCCAGCCCGGAACACCTGATTTCAATGCCTATGTTTTGGCGATGAGGATCTTTGCAAACCGGAATTTCCTGGAGATCAGGACCAAAAACGGGTTGTCTTATGCACCCCAGGCCTGGTTCAGCGCAGGGAACACCTCCTACTCCAATATATATGTCACGACAACCGATCCCAACAAGTACATAGCGGTTGCGAGGCAAATGATCGATAAAATTAAGGGTGAAGGTTTTACGGCAGAAGAATTGAAAAATATCAAAACGCAATACCTGACAGGACTTTATTCACGCAATGAAACGAATGAAGCATTGGCCGCTTCCTTTGCCGCGAATGAAGTGATCCATGGCAACTGGAAAAGAACGGTCCAGATCAAGGATGATATGAAGAAAGTAACCCTTGAACAGATCAATACTTCTTTCAAGAAGTATTTCAACAATATTACCTGGAGCTACCAGGGTGACCCTAAAAAGGTAAACACGGTTTTATATACCCAGAAAGAAACGCCGAAATTGCCGGAAGAGAAGAAAGCATTTTAGGGTCTGACGCCAACTTACAAAACCCACGGTTAATATCGTGGGTTTTTCGTTTATAGTACAAAATGATTACTTTCAATTATAATTCTTAATAACCGTGAGCACCGTCCTTACATTACAAAACATTTCCAAGTACTATGGTCGTTTCCGTGCTTTGAACGGGGTAAGTTTTGAAGTTCCTGAACAATCTATATTCGGCATACTGGGTCCCAATGGCAGCGGGAAGACCACCCTGCTCAGTGTCGTGCTGGATGTTATGAAAGCAAATGGTGGAAATTATTTATGGTTCGGTCAACCCGGTTCCGGCGCCCAGCGTAAAAAGATCGGGTCGTTGCTGGAAACACCGAATTTTTATCACTACATGTCTGCCATTGATAATTTAAAAGTTACCCA
Source organism: Chitinophagaceae bacterium (assembly GCA_035474355.1). Taxonomy (GTDB): domain Bacteria; phylum Bacteroidota; class Bacteroidia; order Chitinophagales; family Chitinophagaceae; genus DATINK01. The sequence goes on from DATINK010000246.1 coordinate 2,157, forward strand.
ATCCATCAGTGGCCGGGGGAATGCCTCCGATATAGATATTGCCTTGAAAAAAGTAGGGTTGTTTGACAGACGTTTCAGCAGTTTCCGTTCCTATAGTCTTGGTATGAAACAAAGGCTGGCAATCGGGGCAACACTACTTGGAGATCCTGGCGTATTGGTTTTCGATGAGCCCACCAACGGCCTCGATCCCGTAGGCATTGCTGAGATCAGGGAGCTGATAATAGAACTCAGGAAATCAGGTCATACAGTCATTATGGCCAGTCACCTGCTGGATGAAGTGGAAAAAGTATGTACGCACGTAGCCATTCTCAAAACGGGAAACCTGTTGTCAGTTGGGGATGTGGAAGAATTGATGATCGCTGATGACGTAGTGGAACTGAGCGCAAGTGACCTGGGTCGTTTAGCTGAGATCCTCGGAAAATATAACGCGCAAATAATAATAAAACGCGATGAGAATAACATCCATATCACTTTGCCAAGAGGAAGCGCTCAACTTGAACAGATCAACAAATATTGTTTTGAAAATGGCGTGGTCCTGAATCATCTCCAGTTAAAAAAGAAAAAGCTGGAAGCCCGTTTCTTTGAACTGACAAACAATTAGGTTCCATGAACAATCTTATCAGGACGGAATGGCTGAAGATCAGGAAGTATAATGCTTTCTGGTGGATCATGGGGGTTACAGCACTGGCTTATCCGGGGATCAATTATATCTTTTACCTGGGTTACCAATCATTGACGCATAGTGAAAGCCAGGCAGGAAAATTTGCGACGATGCTGCTCGGCAACCCATTTACTTTCCCCGAAGTCTGGCATACGGTCGCTTATTGTTCATCCATCTTTGTATTCATCCCCTCGGTGGTGATCATTATGTTCATCTCGAATGAATTTGCATATAAAACCCAAAGACAGAATATCATTGATGGCTGGAGCAGGAACCAGTTCATGAGCAGTAAACTGATCGATGTGCTGATCACTTCTGTCATCATTACATTATTATTTGTCCTTGTGTCTTTTATATGGGGTGCCAGTAACTTCCCGGTTGGAAAGACTGAAATTTTTGGTCAATTTTATTATGTGGGCTTATTTGCTTTGCAAACTTTTGCACAGCTATCATTAGCGTTCCTGGTGGCTTACCTGGTGAAGAAATCTTTTCTATCACTCGGTATTTTCCTTTTTTACTTTATTATCCTGGAACCCTTGCTGGTTTTTATTTTCAGAAATAAAGTAGATGATATTGGCGCCTTTCTTCCCCTGGAGATCTCCGATCGCATCATACCCGTTCCCGGATTCAGCAGGCATATCAGCCCGGAAGGTTACCAGCGTTCATTATCTGAGATCCAGCCTCATATTTTTTATACGATCGCGCTTACAGCACTTATCTGGATCATTTGTTACCGGGTGAATAGCAAAAGGAATCTATAGTTTCTCCGACGAGTCTCCTCGAAGAGGGACTTGTCGGGAAGCTACTGCCAGGAAGACTCGTCGGTAAATAAAACCCCCCGATAAAAATCGGGGGGAACAACTAAAAACACTAGCAATGTAGTGGCTTCATTGGAACGAACAGAGGTGGCCTAGCCGGTTTGTGTAAACCGGGGAATGCTCAGGATTAATCAGGTTTTTTTCCGTCTAAAAATGTATTGATGGTGCTGATGTGAGATTGATTCTTGTCATCAGTCTTCACTTCATAGTTACTGTAAAAATTTTCTACCGGGGAGCTGCCTGCAGCGGGATTGTTATACAATTCCATATTGCGGCGGATGTAGGCCGGCACAGTTTCAAACTCATTATTGGGGTCAGCAGCGTTAACATTGAACGACAGATTACGTAATTTCTGTAAGCGTTCAGCCGCCCTACGTTGTTGCTCCTCCGTCTCGTCCCGCAGAGCGAGATCCTCGACTTCGGCAGGCAAAGGTGATTGAGTCTGATCGGCTAACGGCACACCCGCCGCTGGAATGACATCCCGTTCTACGAGTTGCATTTGCAGGTCGAGGAGTTCTTCCTCTTCCGTGCTGGCAACAGTTTGAGAGGGGACCGGTTCTTCTGCAGAAGGCATTGAGGTAAAGACCTCTGCTTTTGATTCTGCGTAGATATT
>DATINK010000247.1:0-6323 GCA_035474355.1 Chitinophagaceae bacterium
ATGGCGGGTAAGTAAAAAAACACCTGCCAGCTGAACAGGGTGCCGATTCCGGTAAGCAAGCCGATGCCGAATATTGTACCGGTCCTGAATAATCGTCCTTGTTTAATGGCCCGGATCAATAATAAAGTGATGAGGGCGCCGAATAACAGGACCCAGCTATCGGAAAAAAGAAGCAGGGAATAAAGAATACGGTAAGGGAAAATTAAAAAGACCCCGGTGGCAATAAATGAAACAATCTTATTTTTTGTGATCCTGAAAAGAATGATAAAGCAAAGCAGGTCGGTAAGCAATTTCACAATGACATACATCCACCTGGAACTAAGCACATCAGTCCCGAAACATTCCTGCCAACCAGCTAAGGCAAGGAAGTTCAGTGGTGGCCAGCTATTGTAAACTGCATAGATGCCCTGGCCATAAAATCCTGGTATCCCCTGGCTGACATGCCATGGGACGGTTCGGTAACTTTCCGAAATCATCATCCCCGCAGGACTGATATAAACATCACTATTATAATAATAGGTGGGGGGTATCCACCACCAGGATATGATGATGGAAAGGATACCGATCAGCATGACATAGGTTAACGGGTACCTTTTGTCATTTTTGTTCATGGTATTCTTCTTCGGTGTTGATGTCCCATAAGCTGGATTTGTTGGTTTGGCCTGATAAAAAGAGATCAACCGCTTCCATAGCTGTTAGCATCGAATGGTCCTGGTTATTGTATTTATGCATACCATTTCTTCCAATAGGATAAAGGTTGGGGATGGAATCCAGGTAGGATTTTACTTCAGCAAACCGGCTATAACTACCAAAATATCCGGGGTATGCCATGGGCTCTTTTACAACCACTGAATCTTCTACATCCGCAGCGCGGATAATTCCTATTTGCTCAAGTTCAGCAATGGCCAATTGACGGATCGCCCCTTCATCCATCTGCCAGAAAGCTTCACCGGAAGAACAAAAATATTCAGCTCCCAGCCAGAATTTTGATTCATCAGCAACGAGCCAGGGACTCCAGTTATTGAAGATCTGTAAGCGACCGATCTTCACATCCGGCTCCTGGATATAAAGCCAGGTATCCTTTGCGATCTCATTCATCTGGAGACGATTCACCAGGATGCCCACCGTAATAAAACTCCTGTATTCCAGGCCGGCAGCAACGCCCATGATGGGGTCAGGTGCTTTTTTATTGATACAGGCTACCAGGTCTTTTACTGCCATTGAACTGAATAAAGTATTCGCTTCATAGCGTTGTGTGTTCCCGGTTCCTGTATGAATAGTTTCAACAAAGTTCACTTTCCCGTTTTCAGAACTGATATGCTTGATCCTTTCATTCATTTGGATCTTGCACCCCCTTTCAGTTACCTGTAGCGCCACTTGTTCCCACATATGACCGGGTCCGAGTCTTGGATACATGAAATATTCAACGAGACTGGTCTCTTTATCTTTCTGCCGAATATCCGGCTTGCGCTTAATGATCTGTTTGAAATAGTTTTTGGCGATCTTTCTCAGGCTCACACCCCGGATGCGTTGCGCACCCCATTCATAACTTATCTCGGAACAGGGTTTCCCCCAGACTTTTTCTGTATAAGTTTTAAAAAAACGATAGTAAAGTGATCTTCCGAACCGCCTGATCAGGAAATCTTCAAGGGTCACGATTTTTTTAGGGAAAAAATTGATACGCTGTTTGAGATAACTCAACAACACCCTTATTGTCAGTGAAAACCCGAATTTTCGAAAAGTCGAGAAAGATAATTTGATCGGGTATTCAAATAATTTTTTTTTAAAAAGGATCCTGGAACTCCTTTTCCGTATCAGCATGACGGCATTGTTATCAACGCCTGTATTACCTGCCTGCTGTGCTTTTATTGATCTTTTTTCTCCCTGGTATTTCAGTTCCCCGTTGTCCGGAAAATCATCAATCCTGAAAAAATTCATCCACCAGTCCATGACCTTATCAGACTTTGAAAAAAACCGGTGTCCACCGATATCGATGCGGTTACCTTTGTATTCAACAGTCTTTGCCAGGCCACCGACCTGTTTATCCTGTTCTATTATCGTCAGGTCGATACCCGGTTCTTTTTGAAGTAATTCATATGCAGCTGTCAATCCAGCAGGCCCTGCCCCGATAATGACAACTTTTTTCATTTACTTTGATAAGGTTTATGAGTTGTAAAGATATCTCAATTATCGTTCCCTCCCACAAGGCTAACAGCTTACTGTACAATCTCTTAAACGCTATTGCCCGTCAACAACCAGCCCCCGGTGAATTCATCCTTGTATTAGACGGAATAACTGAAACCGTGCTTTTACCGGAGATGCCTTTCCCGTCAAAGATCCTGGTGAATGATGGCCGACCCGGGGCTGCGGAAACAAGAAATAAAGGCGCAAAAGAAGCCAGGGGCCAGTATTTATTTTTCCTGGATGCAGATGTTCTTCCGGAGCCGGAACTGGTTGGTAAAACAGCCGATATGATTGAAAAAGATCCGGCGATCGATGCCTGGTTTGGTAGTTATGATCACTCCCCTTCTCAAACTAATTTTTATTCACAATATAAAAACCTGTTCAATCATTATATTCATCAGCATTCTTCACCCGATGCGCTCACTTTCTGGAGTGCCTGCGGATTGATCAAAAAAAATGTCTTTGAAAAAACCGGGGGTTTTGACAATCGTTACCGGATGCTTGAGGATATTGAATTGGGTTATCGATTAAAGGAAAAAGGGTATACGCTGAAATTAAATAAAGAACTACAGGTCAAGCATCAAAAAAAATGGACCTTCCTTTCCTTGATCCATTCAGACATATTTGACCGCGCCATACCCTGGACGAGACTCTTACTCCGGTATCATCATATGGGAAGCAAAGACCTTAACCTTCAAATGCATGCAAGGTTTAGTTTTCTTTTAGTGGTCTTATTGTTGATTTCAACCGGGATCGTATTTATATATCCATTGATCGGATTGGCTCTTGCTGCGGGATCTGTCATTTCTTTGTTAGTCCTTAACCAAAAGCTTTATGCATTCTTTTCAAAAAAGGGAGTTTGGTTCCTGGTCCGGGCTATTTTAATGAATTGGTTGTACTACCTGTACAGCGGTGTAAGCTTTATCCTGGCAATGACCGGGTATTATTTATTCAGGAAGAAAATCTAAAGAGATTTTATATAATTCCAGACAGTAGTCCAGCTTCCACCATTGAAAACATCCTTCATTCCATTTCGTTTCATGATGTTCATCGCCTGGCTGCTGCGTATGCCTGATTCGCAACAAAATACAACCGGTTTTTTCATGTCCAGGATCCTTTGGATGTTGATGGAGATCCTGTCGATGGGAATATTGATAGAACCTGGGACCTTTCCACTGTCAAATTCATGCGGGGTTCTTACATCGATCACGATGGCGCCCCGTTTCAAGGCATTTTTGACAGTTCCTGATTTTAAAAAAGAAAATAGACCCATATACTATATTATGCAACGCTGATCTTTGTTTTTCTCTCACCGATCTGCTGCCGCCACATGGCATAGTAAAGACCTTTCTCATCGAGTAAGGATTCATGGGTACCCGTTTCCACCACGTCTCCTTTTTCAAGTACATAGATCCTGTCGGCGTGCATGATGGTACTTAAACGGTGCGCGATCAGGATGGTCACCTGTTTTCCTTCCCTGGATATTTCCCTGATGGTATCAGTGATCTCTTCTTCAGTGAGTGAATCCAGCGAAGAAGTGGCTTCATCGAACAAGAGTAATTTGGGTCTACGTAAGAGAGCACGGGCTATGGATAAACGTTGTTTTTCCCCGCCGCTTAGCTTTAGTCCTCCTTCCCCGATCATGGTATCGAGTCCTTTTTCTGCGCGTGCCAGTAAATTCTGGCAGGAGGCTTTATGCAATACATCCACTACTTCTTCATCACTGGCATTGGGATTGACAAAAGTCAGGTTCTCCCTGATGGTGCCGGAAAATAATTGTGTGTCCTGGGTAACAAACCCGATCTGGTTACGCAGGTCTTCGAAATCGATCTGTTCTTCGTCAAGTCCATTATATAATATCTGTCCTTCCTGGGGGCGATATAATCCTACCAGCAATTTCATCAAAGTTGTTTTCCCGGAACCGGAGGGACCTACAAATGCGATGGTTTCCCCCAGGGTTACTTTAAAGCTGATGTCATTGATCGCTTTATGAACGGCTGTATGATGTTTGAATGCAACATGATCAAATTCCAGTGTACGGATCTGCCCGAGATGTTTCGGATCGACAGCCTGTGGTTCCGGTGCTTTTTTCATCAGGTTACCGAAATTTTCCAGGGATGCCTGTGCTTCCCGGTAGGATAGAATGATATTACCTATTTCCTGTAAGGGGCCAAAAACAAAAAACGAAAAGATCTGCATGGTAACGATCTGGCCCGCATCCATCTTCCCGCGATAAATAAAGAGCATTAAAAGGAGCAGGATGATCTGTCGCAAAGTATTTACAAAGGTTCCCTGCACAAAGCTGATACTCCGGATCCGTTTTACTTTTGTCAGCTCAAGTCCCAGGATCTTGAAAGTATTTTTATTCAGCCGGCTGACTTCCTGTTGTGTCAGTCCCAGGCTTTTCACCAGTTCAATATTCCGCAAAGATTCTGTCGTTGCTCCCGCCAATGCGGTGGTCTGGCCCACAATTTTTTTCTGTATCGTTTTTACTTTTTTACTGAGCAGGTTGGAAATAATGGTGAGGAGGAAAATGCCACCGAAATAAACCAATGGAAGACTCCAGTTAATCGTCGTGGCATAGATGGCCACAAAAATGATCCCGACAATGACGGGGAACATGATATTGATAAAAGCGCTTACAAATTTTTCTGTATCTAATCTCACTTTTTGCAAAACACTCAGCGTCTCCCCGCTACGGGCATCCTCAAATTCCTGGTAAGGAAGCTTCATGGCGTGTTGTAATCCCTGCGTGAAAACAGTGGCCCCGAATTTTTGTGTGATCAGGTTGAGAAAATAATCCTGGAAAGCTTTTGCGATCCGGCTGATCATGGCCACGGATATAGAAGCGATCAGCAACCAGACAACGCCATAATATTGTTTAATGGCCACTACTTTTTCAATGACGCCACCGGTCTTTATTTTAATGACCTCTTCCGGCATTTTTGTATTGATAAAAAGAAATTCATTCCAGCTAAAGGAATGTATCGTTTGATGCCGGGTAGCCAGGTTGATCAGTTTACCGAAAATGATGGGGTCCACCAGGGAAAAGCCGATATTGATCGCAGCCAGGAAGAGCACAAGGATCACCAGCCATTTATAGGGTTTCAGGTATTTCAGTAATATTTTCATAATAATCAGACTTGAGAACGAACGGGATACAGAGAAGGTTCAAATTTAAAGAAATAAGAGGTTAAATGGGAAAACCATGAAGGCGGGGCCTTGCAGGTGCTTATAAATTGGTTGACTACTTGCAAATGTTTAACTCCGCAATTTTCATGGCCTTAATCGGCCGGTTCCGCATAATTTTTTCAGCGAGCCCGGGCACATACAGTTTTTCGATCTCTTTTTTATCTGTAATGATTTTATCCTCACAGGCCAGCGTTATCTGCGACAGCACTTCAGCAGATCCGTCATATCGGCCCGATTCGTCATAGATCATGTAATTCCGGCCTGCTAATGGTAAAAGCTGGAAAAAATGTCCTGAGCTTTTTTCCATGATCCTGGCACCGCTTTCCTGGGATGTTGTTGTATCGGTCAGGGTAATTTGAAACAGGGCCTGTTCAACATTTGTCTGCTGATAATTTTTCCCCGCTTGTTCTGCTTTTTCCACCCATTTGTCATTGGCAATATCATAAATGAAAGTACCTGCCAGGATATATTTATCATCCTTTGAGAATTGTGCTGTGCTGGTATTCGAAGAAGGTCTTCCGATCCTGCCTGCAGTAGTTCCGTCACTCCGCATCAACAGGAGACTGTCTTTTTGAGCGACGATGAAATAAGTCCCGGTGTAGGAAAAGGCAAGCTCTTCCCACTGATAAGAAAAACCTCGGGATACTTTGCTGATATTTTTTTTGGTAATTACATCCCATATATAGATACCATTGCGGGACACGAGCCCGATCTTTGAACCATCCCCGCTGATATAGGGTTGGCTGATCCTACCCCTGAATGGATTCCTGATCTCGCTGAGTTTTTTTCCATCTGGTATGCTCCATAATACAATATCCCGGCCATCCCACATCATCAGGCGCTCAGCGTTTTCGCTGAATGCGCAATCAAAATTAGAGCGGCCCATAGCCATTTGCACCAGGGGTTTCCAGCTCTTCGTTTCCCATAATGTGGCTGTATCTTCTGTG
>DATINK010000248.1:0-3337 GCA_035474355.1 Chitinophagaceae bacterium
AACCGGTGATCCTGGTTCCCCTGGCTGCCATCAATAATCTCAGCACGCAGCAACTGGAAGCCGTACTCTTACACGAATTATCCCATATACGCCGTTATGATTACCTGTTCAACCTGATCATCAATTTCATTCAATCCGTTCTTTATTTCAACCCCTTCGTAAAAGCGTTGGTAAAGACGGTAGAAAGAGAAAGGGAAAAGAGCTGCGATGAGATGGTGATCCAGTTCGAATATGATCCGCATGGATATGCTTCTGCACTCCTGATACTGGAAAGGAAAAACGAATTCACCAAACCTTTGGCCGTGGCGGCTTCCGGAAAGAAAAATGATCTCTTGCATAGAGTTGAACTGATTTTGGGAATCCGGAAAAAACCAGTGTTAAGCTTTAATAAACTCGCAGGGCTATTTGTGGGCCTGCTTTGCATCATCGGTCTGAATGCTGTATTGATCTTTTCCAAACCGGAGAATGAAAATCGTCCTATGACGATGACCAACCTGATTACACCATTTTATTTTTTTGATACTCAGAAAGGAACAGCGGTAGCTTCGAATTCAGCTACAGAAGCACCAAAAAAGACATTTACAACACCCATTGCATCCAATTCAGTTGCAAAAACGACACCCAAACCCAAAAAAAGCCCTGTTCATGAATCCAGTCCTTTATTCCTGAGAAATGATGACCCTGGCTTCGTGAATGTGAGTTTTGATCCCGTTGTCGTTCCTCAATTGAAAGGTTACCAGGAAGAACAAGTAAGGAGCGCTGTCGATGCCTCCAAGAAAGTGCTTGAGAATGCAGAGTGGAAAAAAGTTGAAAAGAGCGTAGCAGATGTATTTACCCTGAATGAAAAAGTCCAGTTACGTAAAGCCTACCTGAAAGAGATCAACCGGATCGACTGGAACAAGTGGGAGGATAAACTCAGGATAGCTTATAATAAAGTGGATTGGGATAAATTAAACGAACAACTCGGCCGTGCGGTCAACAGGATCACATTGGATAGTCTTCAAAAAGTATATACCGAAGTGTCCAATAACCTCGGTTCTATTGAACAACAGCTGAATGAGAATAACCTTAGCGGTATTCCTGATACCGATATTTCCATTTCAGAAGTCCAGAAAAAACAACTGGAAGTATTGAGAGTGCTGAATAACTTAAAAGCAGTACGGATCAAGAAGATCGTTCATCTTTAAGAAAGTACGAACTACGAAGTACGACTACATCACCAATTAGCCCTCGGACATTTATCAGCGAATTTATTTCCCAGGAGGAACCCGATGATGAATTCATTGGTACCCCTGCTCACCGTCTTCAGGTTGGAAGTGGTGAAATCATAAGCATAACCGATATTAAATGTATTACCTACGTTGATCCCTGCCATCGCAGCGTAACCGTCTTCATACCGGTAACTCCCTCCCACCCAGAAAAGATCCCTGTATTGTAGTTTTAAATTTACTTCCGGCTGGAAATTATTATTGGAGGAATGATTGATGTACTTGATCATCACAGAAGGAACCGCATTTACATCGTCACCGATCAGGAAACGCATACCTGCGGTCAGGAAAAGATGCGGGATCAAACGCCCCTTGGTGATGATACTGGCGTCATCTGCAAAAGCCACTTTCTGCGGTATAATCTGTTGTGCTCCCAGTCCGATGAAATAAGCTTTTGAATAAAGCCAGATTCCAGCCCCGATATCAGGCCTGAGTTTATTCAGTTCACCGCTCACCGCAGCACCCACTGCCGGGTCGCTGGGGTTGCCACCGCCAAAATCTGTTTTTGATTTATCCAGACTGACTACTGTTATCCCACCCGAAAACCCCGCAGCAAAATTCGTATTGCTGTTGATACCGATATGGTATGCATAGCTGGCAAAGGCACTAAAGCGACTAAAGCTTCCTGTTTTATCATTGATCATTCCAAAACCGATCCCATGATGCGGTTCGGCTGCTGTATAGGATTCCCAGTATGCCTGTCCACGGGGATTTTCTCCCGGTACATTAAAAGACGTTGCCGATGTCCGGTAATCCTTTTTTCCCATCGGGCCATGGATCGTGAAATAGGCAGTACGCGGCGCTCCGTTCAGTCCCACCCATTGATTCCTCGCGCTGATCTTGATATCGGTATAATTCTCAATACCTGAAAGAGCAGGATTCAGAATAAAATTGTTGAGTATATATTGGGTATAATGCGGCCTTTGCTGGGCCGTAGCAGTAAACCCAACAACAAAAAGGTTCGATATGATCAGTAAACGTTTCATTCTCTACCGTACAATATCTACATAACCCGTCATGATCTTGGCCTGGTTCTTAGGATCAATTATATAATAATAGGTCCCTATGGCCGCAGGTTTACCATTGATCGTTCCATTCCATGGCGTACTATAGCCAATCGATTTAAAGACCAGTTGTCCATACCTGTTATAGATCTCAACCGTACATCCCGGGTAACTGGCCAGGAAGTCAATATCCCAGTTATCATGTGTGCCATCGCCATTCGGACTGAAAATATTCGGCACAACAGGATTCTTTAAGTATTTAACAGTCACCTGGTCGGTCGAAACGCAACCCTTGTCAGAAGTCACCGTAAGCGTATACGTAACATCGCCAGTTACTGATGACACAATAACGAAAGGCTGGGCTGGATTATTTAAACCGGTGATCGGGGTCCATTGGTAATTGACGGGCATGTTGGCGTTGGTAGCCGGCGTTAATGTCACCGTTCCGCCCTGGATCACTACTTTGTCCGGACCCGCATTGGCACCCGGCATAGGGTTAATAGCCACCGACTGTTCAATATAATTGACACAAGTATTATTTCCTGTATAAGTATAGCGAATGATAAAGCTGCCTGCTCCCGAAACAGAAGGAGTAAACAAACCAGCCGCATCAACCCCTGTTCCTGAGAAAACACCCGATCCGGGTAATACATTTACCAGTTGCGCTTCTGTTATCTGGAATGGACCCACATTGGCACAGACAGGAGTCACGGGACTGAATTGAAGCGTAGGTGTTGCGAGCAATGTCACTGTCCTGCTTAATGTATTGACACAATTCGTTCCTGAATAGGCAACATAACGTACTGTATAATTCTGTGATGCCGGGCTTCCAAATTCAGGATAGGTATGTGAATAGGTCCTTCCCGCTTGCGGCGCATTGTCAATCGTCTTGATGGTTGGATCATTTCCGAAATCCCAATAGATCTCCAGCTTGACCAGGTTACCGAAATCGACACTGGATGCATCTACCAGGACAACATTTTTATTACTGCAGAGGCTTGCATTTTGTAAAGTGAAATTGGCAAGAGGCGCTCCGCCATTGACAAATACAGATTGTGTAATCGT
>DATINK010000249.1:0-2096 GCA_035474355.1 Chitinophagaceae bacterium
CGGCTTTCCAAAAGCTGGTTCTTCCGAAACAAAGACATTCATTCCCTTTTGATCAATGCACCCGCCGAAGCCGATTACCTGCATCAATCTATTCTGCAGGCTGTTCAATCTTCAGCCGGTAAGCTGGAAATAGACAGCCTGGTTTACGACCTGGTGGACGGGGTGATGGAAAACCTGACCGAGATGCCGATAAAACCCTTGTCGAAAAGTACCCGGAAAAATCATCTCATCACGGCTGAAAGAGCCAAACAATTCATGTCTGATAATTTCACAAGAGATATTTCACTGTCTGAGGTGGCAGGCAATAGTTTTTGCAGCCCCTTTCATTTCAGCCGGATATTTAAGGAGATCACCTCACATTCGCCTCACCAGTACTTACTCAGGACCCGGCTCAAACACGCGGCGACTTTGATCAAAACTTCGGAGCTACCCGTCGCCGATATATGTTTCCAGGCAGGTTTCAACAACGTGGATTATTTTTCGGCTGCCTTTTCAAAAAAATATAAGGTCCCTCCCACCCGTTACCGGTCCAGTTTTCCCAAAATCCAGCAAGATTTCACAAGTGAAGGTTAGATCCCGCCGATAGTTTTGTGAAAAACAAGAAAATGAAATCTTTTATTATTGCCGATCTTGAAAAGACAAGGAATTATACAACAGCGGTAGCGGAAGCCATGCCTGAAGAATCCTGGTCATTCAAACCTTCGGAACAGGTTTGGAATTTTGCAGAGCTCGTTCATCACATAGCTTATTCACTTGACTGGATGGAATCCAATTATATCCGGAAAGAAAAAGCCGAATGGGATCCGGGACCGGTTCCGGAAGGAAAAAAGGCAGTGCTGTCTTACCTGGGTGAAAAATTCTCCTCCCTGGAAAAGGCAGTCCAGAAAAAAGGCGATTGGGAAAATGAGGATGTCAAATCCTTTTACGCCATCATCGAACACAATGCTCATCACCGGGGACAAGCAGTTACTTATCTCAGGATAACTGGCATAGTTCCGCCCGAATACCCGTTCTGATCAAAGGAACTCAGGGTCTTCGAAAAGAACACATTAGCAAATCAGCATTTTAGCACATTTATCCAGATTTTACAGCAGCGGCGTGCGGAAAGCATCCATATCATTTAACTTAGTCCATACTAAATCATTTCAGTATGAAACGCATTTCCATTCTGCTGCTGCTTGTATTACCCTTTGGGTTGATGGCACAATTGCAATATCCCGTTGCCAAAAAGGGAGATACTGTGGATACTTATTTCGGAACAAAAGTTCCCGATCCTTATCGCTGGCTGGAAGATGATAATAGTGAAGAGACGAAGGCCTGGGTAAAGGAACAGAACAAGGTAACATTTGACTACCTCGAAAAGATCCCCTACAGGGCGCAGTGGCTGCAGCGCATGGAAGAATTGAATAACTACCCTAAATATTCATCTCCGGCCAGAACAGGTGAATATTTTTATTACTCAAAAAACGACGGCTTGCAGAATCAATCTGTTATTTATCGGCAGAAAGGATTGAATGGGGCACCTGAGTTGGTGCTGGATCCCAATAAATTTTCAACTGATGGCACCACGAGCCTTGCGATGTTCGCCCGGTCAAAAGATGGGAAATATGCCGTAGTCGGTAAATCCATCGGGGGAAGCGACTGGAGAACTTTTTTTGTTATGGACCTGACCACTCTGAAATACCTGCCCGATTCGCTGGCCTGGGTAAAAGTATCAGGAGCTTCCTGGCAGGGAGACGGATTCTATTATAGTCGTTATCCTACGCCGGATAAAGGAAAAGAACTTTCAACGAAAAATGAAAATCACCAGGTCTATTTTCATAAAGTCGGGACCTCCCAGGATAAAGATGTTCTGATCTACGAGGATAAAGCAAATCCCCAGCGATTTCATACCGTAGGCACCAGTGAAGATGAGCGATATGTATTCCTGACGATCAGCGATCGGGGAAAGGGAAAAGACGGAAATGCCCTTTGGTATTTTGATAACCTGGGTGCAGATAAAACATTTAAACCGCTCATTAAGGAAGTAAATGATTTTAGTTATGGAATTGAAGATGATGTTGATGGAAAATTCCTGGTGAGCACCAATGATGGGG
>DATINK010000250.1:0-21016 GCA_035474355.1 Chitinophagaceae bacterium
TGTGTATCAGCGATAAAGGGGTGCAGGGAGGGTATCGTGTTATAGGAAATAAGAAAAGCCGCCGCTCCGGCCAACGATCCATAGATGAAAATGGGAACGATCTTTTTATTCCCGGTAAGTTCACGCATAATATATCCGAAACTCCACAACCAAAGCATATTCGCAAATACCTTCCAGAAATTCACGTGAATGAACATATGCGTGAAAACAGACCAGGGTTGTTTTACCAGTTTGCCGGTATCTACAGGAAGTGTGAACCAATTCAATGCGTTTTTTACAAAATAATAGTTGGCAACCTGGGGATCTTCCTGGTAACGCAATAACCAGAGGAGCTTTAGAAAAGCGAAGAGGACAAAAACGATAAGGTGGATGGCAACCAGGCTGAACAGCGCGTTTCCGGGTTGTGTCAATGCGATTCTTTTCCTGAATTTTTTTTCCGAGTGAGTCATGCCCTTATAAATAAAGAGAAATGGTTGCCCGCCTTTAATACAACGTTCGTCGGTTGGTTTTGTTCCATATCAATACCAGGATAAATCCGGTGATCGCTCCCCCCAGGTGCGCAAAATGGGCGATATTATCACTGCTGCTATTGGTTATACCCCCGAACAGATCGATCAGCACAAGTCCCAGGATAAAATATTTTGCCTTAATGGGGACCGGCAAAAAGAGAAGCATCATTTCAGTATTGGGAAAGAGAAATGCAAATCCGGCCATTACTCCCATGATTGCCCCCGAAGCCCCCAGGGCGGGCGCCAGGAATCCTGCTTTACCAATATTTTGGTCAAAGAAAATCTTGTCTCCCCGGTCATAGGCCAGGTTTAACTGGTTAATGATATTGGGATCATAACGGAGATGTTGGACAAGCAGGTGGCAGGCGGCTGCCCCAATACCGCATACCAGGTAAAAAATAAGAAACCGTTTGGGGCCCCATACATTTTCAAGCACCCTTCCAAACATCCAAAGCGTGAACATATTGAAAAGGATGTGGTAGAAAATGATCGTGCCATTAGATGCATAAGATGCATGGGCAAACATGTGGGTGACGATCTGGTAGGGTTTGAAATCAGGGGTATCTATGGGATAAAGTTCAAGCTTACTCGTAAGGTCAAATTGTTTGTGTAATACAAGCTGGGCCACCCATACCAGGACGTTGATGATGATCAGGTTCTTGACGATCGGGGGAAAGCGATCGGGACGTGTATATCGGAATTCAGCCATCGGGTAAAATTAATTGTTATTCCTTTTGCGGAGTTCTAAATATTTATGAATGCGTATCCCTTTTTTTCAGTTGGGCGATGTTCTCAATGTGATGGGTATGTGGAAACATGTCTACCGGTTGAATGGCAGTCACGATGTACTTTTCTGAAAGTATGGAAAGATCCCTTGCCTGTGTGGCCGGATTACAACTTACATATACTACGACCGGCGCTGCCATATCGAGGATCTTCCTGACCAGTTTTTCGTGCATGCCGGCTCTTGGGGGGTCCGTAATGATCACATCGGGTTTTCCATGAGTTGAAAAAAAATCATCGTTACAAACATCAATCACGTCACCCGCGAAAAAACGGGCATTCTCAATGCGATTCAGTTTCGCGTTTTCATCCGCATCCCGGACAGCAGCTTCAATAAGTTCCACCCCGATCACCCGGTTGGCAAATGGACTAAGAAAAATGCCAATGCTGCCGGTACCACAATAAAGATCATATACGGTTTCATTGCCTTTTAATTCCGCAAATTCATTTGTCACCCGGTACAGCTTCTCTGCCTGCTTTGTATTTGTCTGGAAAAAAGATTTGGGACCTATCCTGAAATGAAATGCACGCCCGTTTTCCGTAGTAAGGTTTTCAGTGATATAACCGGGCCCTTTCCAGGTGATGGGTTCGAGATCGAACAGGCTGTCATTTTTCTTTTTATTGATCGTATAAAGAATGCTGGTAAGATGGGGAAATTCCTTTGCAACATGGTCCATCAGTAATTTGATCTTCCGGGAATCATCTTCAGCCACTACGATATTGACCATCACTTCTCCTTCTGAACCCGTACGAATTTGCATCGTTCTGAGAAATCCATTATGATCGCGGATATCATAAAAAGTCCAGTCGTTATTGATCGCAAAGTTTTTTACGGCTAACCTGATTGCATTGGTAGGCTCCACCTGTAAGTAACAGGTTTTTATATCCACCACTTTATCAAACCATCCGCGGGCGTGAAACCCAGCGAAGCACCCCCTGGCCCCCCTAAAGGGGGGAATTAATTTTTTATCATCACCCCCTCCTTCAGGAGGGGCAGGGGAGGTAGGCGCCTCTTTAGTAAATTCTTTTGTCCCGAAAGTATACTCAAGTTTATTCCGATAATAACGTGTTTCAGCTGCACCAACGATCGGCCGGGTCGGTGGCAATGAGACCTTTCCAATTCGTTTTAAAGTTTCTTCAACCTGGCGCTGCTTATAAAATAATTGTTTCTCATAGGGAAGCATTTGCCATTGGCAGCCGCCACAAACTCCAAAATGAGAGCAAAAGGGTGCTACCCGGTCGGAAGAAAACTCATGGATCTTAATGACCGTTCCTTCAGCCCAGTCTTTTTTACTCTTCGTGATACGAATGTCTACCAGGTCCCCGGGCACTACATTTTCCAGGAATATCACTTTCCCCTCAACCCTGGCCAGGGTCTTTCCTTCGGCTACATAATCCTCCACCAGGACCTTTTCAAGGGTGGTATTTTTCCTCTTCATTTCGGGCAAAGCTAACATAGTCAAATGGGTCATAAGGGTCAAATAAGTCAAATGGGGCTGACAACCCTTGGGTTCCTTATACTGTCTATGAAAGGGTTGGTTAATAGCCTCTAAACACTTCTTTTAAACCCTGTTTTTCATATCTTTACCGACTCGATTCCACTTATGAAAAGAGCCTTTTTTTTCCTCTGTTTCTTCTCGAACCTGGCCCTATTTGCTCAACAGGGCTATGAAATCAAGATCACCTTTAAGCCTTTTAAAAACCGGTTTATTTACCTCGGTCATTATTATGGGAAACAATACCCCATCATCGACTCTGCCTTGCTAAATGAAAAGAGTGAAGCCGTATTCAAAGGCAGTAAAAATTTGCCCGGTGGCATTTACCTGGTGGGTTATCCGGATCGGGCTGGTTTCTTTGAGATCCTGATCGATAAGCAACAACATTTCTCCCTCGTGGCAGATACGGCAACACTGAAAGAAAATATTCACTTCGAGAATTCCCCTGATAATGTTTTATTCGTCAACTACCAGCATTATATGGGAGCAAAAGGGAAAAAGATAGATGCTGCCAAGACGAAATTATCAGAGGCCCGTACAAAAGCCGATTCTGTAAAATGGACCTCGGAATTATCTTCCCTGGAAAAGACGATCCGGGAACACCGGGATAGCCTTATTAAAAGCAACCCGGCTAATATCCTGAGTGCTCTATTGATCACGATGCGGGAACCCATCATGCCGGAATCTTTAAAAAATCCTTCCAACCTGGCTGATTCCATAGCTGCTTATAATTTTTTCAAAAAACATTTCTGGGATGGCGTGAGTTTTGGCGACGGGCGTCTTGCGTATACCACATTCTTCGAGGAAAAACTGGACAAATATTTCACTCAGCTGGTGGTACCCCAACCTGATTCCGTGATCCGTGAAATAGATTATATGCTCGGCTTTGCTTCGATCAATGAAGAAATGACCCAATTCCTCTTGCTGAAATTCGTGAACCGTTATCTCAACCAGCATTATATGTGGGAAGACGTGGTGTATGTACATCTTTTTGAAAAATATTTTGCACAGAGATCTTACGCATGGCTGAATGAAAAAGGCCGGAAGACCATCACCGACCGCGCTTATAATCTCATGGCGAATATCATGGGAACGGCTGCTGCGGAGATCGTATTACCCGATTCATCGGGAAATAAAACTTCCCTCTATGCCCAGGCATCTGCATTTACCGTGGTTTGTTTCTGGGATCCTACCTGTGGCCATTGTAAAGAAGTGCTGCCAAAACTCGATTCCTTTTACCAGGCGAAATGGAAAAAACTGGGTTTGAAAATATTTGCGGTGGCAAAAGAAACCGATGGGTCAAAAAAAGACTGGCTGGAATTTATCAATAGTCATCAATTGACGGAATGGACCCATGTTTATTACAGCCGGGCGGAGGATCGTTCCCGCATCGACGCGGGAACGCCGGGCTACTCGCAGCTCTATGATGTAATGACCTTCCCTACGTTATATTTGCTCGACAAAGAAAAGCGCATCATTGCCAAAAAATTAACTTACCAGCAAATTGACGATGTACTGGAAGTAAAATTAAAAGGGCAGTAATTGTTTTCTTAAACTGATTTGAAAATGTACACCCGCTTCCTGCTTCTCATTCTTCTTTGTTGTGGTATGCTGACCGGCACAGCTCAAACACTTTTTACTTATGGTAAATATTCTGCAGACGCTAAGGATTTCATGCGGGCCTATTCCAAGAACAATACACAGCATACCACCGATAAAGCCCAGGCCATTCGTGAATATCTCGGTCTCTATATCAATTCACGCCTCAAGATCCGGGAGGCTTATGAAAGAGGTTATGATACCCTTCCGCAGATCAGGGGCGAATTGAGTAACCTCCGTTCCCAGATCGTGGAAACATACATGAATGACCCCGCTACTTCAGCCAGGTTATTGAAAGAAGCCTTTCAGCGCAGCCAGAAAGACATACACGTCGCTCATATTTTCATTTCCCTGAAATCCGCCAGCGGAAAGATCGACAGTGTTGCCGCCAAAACGAAGAGGGATGAGATCTTACAGCGTTTGCAGAAAGGGGAAGATTTTTTTACACTGGCTGAAAAATATTCAGATGACCCTTCTGCAAAAACGAACAAGGGCGATATGGGTTTCATTACAGTGTTTACACTGCCCTATGAATTTGAGAATGTGATCTACAGTACGGCTGTCGGTAAAAATTCAAATCCATGGCGTTCAAAGATCGGGTACCATATATTCAGGAACCTCGGGGAAAGAAAGGCTTTGGGAAAGATCAAAGCACAACAGATCCTTTTAGCTATTCCTCCCGGGGCTGATGATGAAAAAAAGAAAATGCTTGCCCAGCTTGCCGATTCTCTTTACAAACTCATAAAAAATGGCGCTGTGTTCCCGGAACTGGCCGCCACTTACAGCAACGATTATATCAGTGCGGCCAACAATGGCATCATGCCCGATATTTCAGTGGGACAATACGACCCCGTTTTTGAAGAACAGGTTGTATCGCTCGCTAAAGACGGGGATGAGACAAAACCCTTTCTAACTTCACATGGCTGGCATATCGTCAGGCGAATACTGATGAAGCCGGTGATCACCGATCCGAATGACAGGATCAATCAACAGGAAATACAACAAAAGATCGTCGCTGATAGCCGCTCCCGGGCTTCCCGGGCTTTTATTACAGGCGTAGTGGAGAAAAAAGCAGGCATTAAAAAATCGAATTTCACGGATGCGGCGCTATGGGCTTTCACAGATAGTTTGCTTGAAAAAAAACCCCAGCCTCCGAATAAAATCACGGAGTCATCGCTTCTCTATAGTATCGGCAAGAAAGTGTTTACAGTGATCGATTGGATCGCTTATGCCCAGGCATTCCGTTACAAACAGGATGGTAGCGGTACAAAACCCTATGCTGATCTGATGGCTGATTTCACCGAACAGAACCTGTACGACTATTACCGGGATAACCTGGAAGATTTCAATCCCGAATTTAAAACCCAGATGTCAGAATTCATGGATGGCAACCTGTTCTTCGAGATCATGCAACAGGAGATCTGGAATAAGGCACAGGCTGATTCAGCCGCTTTGGTGGCCTTGTTCGAAAAAAACAAATCGAAATATACCTGGAAGCAAAGTGCAGACGCCGTGATCTTCTTCTGTTCCGAACAAAATATCGCTACATCCGTTCATGACCAGATACAATCAAACCCCGCCTCCTGGCGTAAGATCACTGATTCGGTCAGTGAAAAACTAGTAGCAGATTCTTCACGTTACGAATGGTCGCAGATACCCGGGCTTGGAAAATCAACCCCTGTTGCCGGGATGGTAACTGATCCCCTGGTGAATAAAAATGATAATACTGCTTCCCTGGCTTATATCATACGTATATACCCCGACAATATGCCCCGGAATTATGAACAGGCAAAAGGATTAGTGATCAACGATTACCAGGAGCTATTGGAAGAAAATTGGGTCGCAAACCTGAAGAAGAAATACCCGGTAAAGATCAATGACGCAGTATTGAAGAGTATCAGCAAGTAGCCTCCCCCGAACCCCCTCCACAGGAGGGGGTCAACTAACGTAGTCTGCCCAAGAGTGAAACTTATCAATCTAATTTTTTAAAAAATTTTGACTTCGCTGAAAACCCCTCCTGTGGAGGGGCCTGGGGAGGCCAGAATCATAGTTCTTTCACCACATTCGCTACTACTTGCGGCTTACCAATCGTATAATAATGGAGAACAGGCACGCCGGCTTTTTTCAATTCCTTTGATTGTGTCAGTAACCATTCGGTGCCGACTTTCTCAACATCAACATCCGATTTACATTTAAGTATCTCCGCTGAAAGCTCGGTAGGAATATCAACATAGAAAGTACGCGGAATAGTGGTCAGTTGTTTAGTGGATGTGATCGGTTTTAATCCTGGTATGATAGGCACTGTAATACCCGCCGCGCGGCAAGCCTTTTCAAAGGCAAAGAATTTTTTATTGTCAAAGAACATTTGGGTAACAATATAGTCTGCCCCGGCATCCACTTTCTTCTTCAGGTTCAGCAGGTCCGTTTGCATATTCGGCGCTTCAAAATGTTTTTCAGGGTAGCCCGCTACACCGGCACAAAAAGTTGTGCTGCTTGTACCTTTTAGTTCCTCTTCTACGTAAATCCCTTTATTCAATCTCATTACTTGTTCTAACAGATCAAGTGCATATTTATGCCCTCCTGGTTCTGGCTCAAAGGAAGTCTCATTCTTGGCTGCATCGCCGCGTAGAACCAATACATTGTCAATACCGAGATAGCTCAGCGTAAGCAATGCATCTTCAGTGTCCTGCACAGAAAATCCACCACAGATAAGGTGAGGGACGGTATCAACGTCATATTTATTCATAATGGAAGCACAGATGGCTTCAGTACCCGGGCGTTTACGTACTATCACTTTTTCAAAACTCCCATCGGCTTTCTTCTTGAATATGTGTTCGCTGCGATGATAGGTCACGTTAATGTACGCGGGTTTGAATTCCATTAGAGGATCAAGGTGGCTATAAATACCATTGATACCCTTGCCTTTGAGAGGGGGTAGTATTTCAAATGAGATCAGGGTGCCTTTTGCGTTGTTGATATGGTCAATAACCTTCATAAGTGTGCAAAGCTAATGATGCAACAGCATTGAACAAAGCTGTGTTACGAATTCTTACTTTTGCTCATGCCTGTAACTATTCATACGAAGAACCTGGTCAAGGTCTATAGTGGAAGGACTGTGGTGAACCATGTCAGCATCGATGTAAAACAAGGTGAGATCGTGGGTTTGCTGGGGCCTAACGGGGCCGGTAAAACCACTACTTTCTATATGACCGTTGGACTGATAAGACCCGATGAAGGCCGGGTATTCCTTGACGAGGAGGATATCACAGGCCTGCCCATGTACAAAAGAGCGAAAATGGGCATCGGGTACCTTCCGCAGGAGCCTTCCGTTTTCCGAAAATTGAGTGTAGAAGACAATATCGCAGCCGTTTTGGAAATGACAGGCCTGAACAGGCATGAACAAAGGGAAAAACGTGAAGCCCTGATCAATGATCTGCGCTTGCAACATGTGCGAAAAAGCAATGGAGATATTGTCAGCGGTGGTGAACGCCGGCGCACAGAGATCGCCAGGTCCCTGGCTGTGGATCCAAAATTCATGTTGCTGGATGAACCTTTTGCCGGAATCGATCCGATCGCCGTAGAAGATATCCAGGCCATTGTAGCGAAATTGAAATATAAAAATATCGGCATCCTCATTACGGATCACAACGTGACCGAAACACTGTCTATCTGCGACAGGGCTTACTTATTGATCGAAGGAAAAATATTTAAACACGGTACGGCCGAAGAACTGGCCGCAGATGAAGACGTTCGCAGGCTCTATCTTGGCCGCAACTTTGAATTGAGAAGAAAAGATTACCTGCACGAAGAAGCCAGGGGAGAATAGGATTAACTTGCTCCAGCCATGAAGCTGCTCAGTCCCGCCTTATCATCCTTAGCCCGTATGCGGCTTTGGCGCATCGAAGCCTGGAAAAATAATCCGCTCGAAGCGCAAAGGGAAGTATTGCAGGATATCGTCACGGCTGCGCAATACACGGAATTCGGCAGGAAGCATAATTTTTCGCAGCTTTTCAATATTCATCAATTCAAAGAAGCAATTCCTATCCAGGAATACGAGGACCTCAAGCCTTATATTGAAAGGATCATGAACGGGGAACAAAATGTATTATGGAATACCCCGGTATACTGGTTTGCCAAAAGCAGCGGGACCACCAGCGATAAAAGCAAGTTCATTCCGGTTAGTGAAGAAAGCCTTAAGGATTGCCATTTCAAAGCGGCCAAAGACGCACTCACCATGTATTATCAATTCAATCCCGACTCAGAATTGCTGACAGGTAAGGGATTGGTGATCGGGGGCAGTCATAATATCAATCCCCTGAACCAGGAAGCGCAGTATGGGGATCTGAGTGCGGTATTATTACAAAACACTCCTTTCTGGGGACATTGGCTCCGAACACCTGATCTGCGCATCGCATTGATGGACGAATGGGAAAGCAAGATCGAAAAACTTGCCGCTGCTACTATTAAAGAAAACGTTACTTCTGTTTCTGGTGTTCCTACCTGGACCCTTGTACTTTTCAAAAGGATACTGGAGATCACCGGCAAAAAGTCCATAGCTCAAGTCTGGCCTTCGCTTGAATTATTCATGCATGGAGGCGTTTCCTTCGCTCCTTATAAAGAACAGTTCAGGAAACTGATCGGGAAAGACATTCATTACCTGGAGATCTATAATGCCAGTGAAGGTTTTTTTGCAGCACATGAGATACCGGGCGACGATGGTATGTTGTTGTTTACCGATCATGGCATCTTCCTGGAGTTTATGCCGGTACATGAATATGGTAAGAAAAACCCCCAAACCGTTGGTTTAAACGAAGTGGAAACGGGGAAGAACTATGCCATGGTCATCAGTACAAATGGAGGATTATGGAGATATTCCCTGGGAGATACGATCCAATTCACTTCTCTTTCCCCCTTCCGGATCCGGGTATCGGGCCGGTTGAAACATTTTATCAATGCTTTCGGAGAAGAACTGATCGTGGATAATTCAGATAAGGCCATTGCTATAGCAGCTCAAAAAGCCGGGGCAGTAGTGAATGATTATACAGCTGCTCCCATTTATTTCACGGGATCTTCCGTGGGTGCACATGAATGGCTGATCGAATTCGACAAAGCACCGGCGGATATGGAAGCTTTTACCCGCGACCTGGACATTTCCCTGAAAAGCATCAACAGTGATTATGAAGCCAAGCGGCAAAAAGATATTGCTTTGCGTATGCCCGTTATCCATATATTGAAAAAAGGGACTTTCGAAGAATGGTTGCGGAGAAATGGAAAATTAGGAGGGCAACACAAAGTGCCCCGGTTGAGCAATGAAAGAAAATTACTCGAAGAGATCCTCCTGTTAGAAGCCGGGTAAGTGCATTTTGTACCGGGAAACTGAATTCTTTTACATTTGCTTCACTTAAATACCTTGCATGAAATTGTTAGCCGGAAAAATTGCCATCGTTACAGGAGCAGCCCGCGGTATTGGCGAAGGCATCGCTTTAAAATTTGCAGAACAGGGAGCCCATGTCGCCTTTACCTATATCAGTGATAGCAGCGCAGACAAAGCGGCTGCTTTGGAAACAAAATTGAAAGCCCTGGGCGTGAATGCAAAAGCCTATAAGAGTAACGCCGGTGATTTTGCGCAATGTGAGGCTTTTGTCAATGATGTATTGAAAGAATGGGGCACGGTGGATATCTGCGTCAACAATGCCGGGATCTCAAAAGATAATCTCCTGCTGAGAATGACACCGGATCAATGGAATGATGTAATCCAGGTGAACCTGAACAGTGTTTTTTATATGACCAAACAGATCATTCGTCCCATGATGAAGGCAAAATCAGGCAGCATCATCAATATGAGTTCTGTGATCGGTGAGTTTGGAAATGCTGGCCAGTCGAGTTATGCCGCCAGTAAAGCAGGCATCATTGGTTTTACAAAATCAGTAGCGAAAGAATTGGGAAGCCGCAATATTCGTTGTAACGCCATTGCACCGGGCTTTGTAGAGACGGATATGACCGGATATCTCAAAGAAGGCGATGCGGCCGATAAATACAAGGCAGGTATACCCCTTGGGCGGTTTGCCAGTACAGAAGAAATTGCCCGCGTGGCTTTATTCCTCGCATCTGATATGAGTGCCTATATAACAGGGCAGACAATCAGTGTTTGCGGGGGATTGAATATGTAGTTGCAGCCCACGGTTTTAATCGTGGGAGTTATGCGTATGAATATGCTATTTATTCCCACGGTTGAAACCGTGGCTTTATTATATCAAAATCCTTTTGGCGCTGGCTTAAACGTGTCTTTGCTGTTCACAATATTCACTGCCTTTACATTCAGTTTGTAGTTAGCGATTTTCGCGTCCTCATCCACCACATCTTTTGGTAAGCCGGCTTTCACCAAATTTGAATAACTCATCGGGGATGGTTTGTTTTGTAGCAACGCCGCCTTAAGGGGCTCTGCTTCGCTATCGTCCGTAACAATGGTGATGAACATGTTTTTTGTCTGCCAGTATTTGCGGATCGTCTTATTTACATCCTCGATCGTTAATTTGGCCAACAACTTGTCCATTTCCTGAATATAATTGGTTCTGCCATAAAATTTTGAATCCATCAGGAATCCCAATTGTTTCTCCGGTGTCTGAATATAGAGTTTATTATAACTGCGGAGGAACTGACGTGTCAATTCAAAATCTTCCTTGCTGATTCCCTTTTCAATCATTTCATCTATCTCACGGACAGCGAGACGTAAAGCAAATTGAGCATGTCCTGTTTCAATATCCTTGAGCTCTGCATATTGTTTTTTCAAACCCTCGGCCACTTGCACCGGTCTTATCCATAAAGCAAAATAATTGGAACTGCGGGGAACACCTGGTACTGGCAACATATTTCCCCCACCGTTTTCATACCATTCAATATAGGAATAGTCGCCATAGTTCATGGAACGGGTGGATCGGATCTTATCATAGAGCTTACCATAACTTTTCCTGTGTTCCCCCAGGTAAGAGTTAGCGACCATTAGCGCGGCAAAATCATCATTGGATCTCGTGATCGGCAAGGGAAAGCCAGTAAATACTGCTGATCCCAACGCATTGTCTTTGGAAATGATCTCCACATTGAGACCATCGGGCGTATTGGCTTTGCCAGCGACGGGCAATTCGGGTCCTGTCGCAGGCAAACTGTTCATATCAGCTTTCAACTTTGCCAGGAATGCTGCGGGGTATTTTCCACCAATACCTATCGTTAAATTTTTTCGGGTAAAATAATTTTTGTGATACTCTTTCACGTCATCCAATGTAATGGCGGCTAACCCTGGCGTATTGCCCCCCACCATGTGCTGATAGTTCGTTCCCCTGAATAACTGATCCTCGAGCGCCATCTTACTATATTCTTCATCCGAAGAGGCCCTGATCACCTGGTCAACATATACTTCGTAGTTAGACTTGACCTTGCGGTAATCTTCGTCACTAAAGGATGGATGCAGCATCAGGTCACGAAGAACAGGATAAAATTCATCCAGGAAATCAACGTGCACCTGGAAAGTAAATACAGTAACTTCTTTATCTACTGATACTTCATAATTAACCGCCATTGGATAGATCAGCTCCTGGATCTGTTTGGCTGTTTTATCCTTTGTGCCGCCGTCCATCATGATACCTGCGGTTAGGTTGGCGAGGCCGTCTTTACCCGCAGGATCCGTGATAGAGCCACCCCTGAACATAAGTTTGATGACAACTTTATTCGATTCTGGTAACTTCAATTCAATTGTTTCCTGGGCAACCACCAATAGAAATGCAAAGAGTGCTGGGATCATGGCCAGGAGTTTCCGAAATGTGTGTTTCATATAGAGATTTTCTGTGTTAGAGATTATTTTACATTGCCCGCTTCGCCAGGCCCGATCGTTCCGATGGTCAGTGAATTACTGTTGAAATATTTTTTGGCCACTGCCATGATATCTTCTGGCGTGACTTTATCAAATAATGCATAATAGCTATTGAGTGATTCGGGATTTCCACTTAGCCATATGAATTGTGCCAGGGAATTCGCGATCTGGTCGGGGCTATCTAACCGCATCGCAAAACTGTATTTGATATTGGACTTGGTATCCGCCAGCTTCTTAGCATCTACCGGTACTGTCTTTGCATTTTCCAGGGCCCCGGTGACCTCATCTTTAATGTATTGTAAGTCTGCAGCCTTAACGAGTGAGCTTCCAATTTGGATGAGCAATGCATCGCGCGCCATGATAGGTCCACCACTCAGCGAGCGCGCCTTTTGTTCTTTCACCACCAGTTTATCATATAGGTCGCCGCTTTGATCAAATAACAAAGTGGTTAAGATATTCAGCGCAGGCAGATCAACACTCTTATCAGAGAAAGCCGGGCCTTTATAATTCAAACTGATATAGGGAGGAAAGGCAGGGTTTTGCACATGCGCAAACCGAGTTGTGGTTTGTTCTGGTTCTGATTCGATCGTCGGGGCATAGGATCCACGCTTCCATTTCCCGAAATATTTGTCTGCATACTTATTTACATCGGCTGCTTTCACATCTCCTACTACTACTATAGTGGTGTATTCAGGACGATAAAACCGATCAAAGAAGGTCAATGAATAATCATATTGATTGGGCATATCCACTACATCTTTGAAGAATCCCATCGTGGTATGCGCATAAGTATGTTTTTCAAAAGAAGTGCTTAAGACTTTTTCAAATAATTGCTGGAAGGGGCTGGCTGAATTCTTTGTGTATTCTCCTTTCACTGCTCCTGCCTCCGTTTTGAAATCATGATCCGTATAGTGAAGATTCTGGAAGCGATCACCTTCTATCTCAAACATTTTCTCTAACATGAGTGCATTGCCTGTCATGTGATAAACGGTACGGTCGAATGATGTGTTTGCATTGGCAGAAGCACCAATCGATTTAAGGATCAGGTTATATTCTTCCTTCGGGTATTTGTCTGTACCCCTGAACATCATATGCTCAAAGAAATGGGCAAAGCCGGTCTTACCCGCCTCCACTTCATCCCGTGAACCAGCCCTGACAACAATAAAGAAGGCCGCAAGCCCGGGACTATTGAAAGGAACTGTTACTACGTTCAGGCCATTGGTAAATTTTTTCTGCTGAATGCCAAAGGGCAATATTTTTTTGGCGGAGGCCTGCCCCACAACTTCATGAAGCCCTATAAAAAGCATGCATAAAAAGGCAATAGATCTTAATTTCATATAGCGTTTATTTAAGATTATCAATTCGGAGAGGCCTAATATACGGGTAATATCAGTTCCCTGAATCCCGGCTGTAAATTATACTTTTAAGCATCGCAAGGGTCGGTTTCAACCCCTTCCATTTCAAAAGATTATTAATTATCTTTCCCTTACACCTTAACCTTTCCTGTTATGAATAAAATATTTCTCCCAATTATTAGTAGCCTGTTGTTTATTACTGCTTGCAGCAATAACAAAGGGAAACAACCTGCACCCGTTGACAAAAATTATGAATACCTGATCAGTATGGAGGGAATCGGTCCTGTTAAACTTGAGATGTCGCAGGAAGAACTGGAGAAATTGCTGAACAAAAAAATTCCACTCACCAATCCAACTGATACGGTTAGTGGTTCCTGGCAGGATACTGCAACAGTGAAATATAAAGACATCGATCTGAAGATCCATTTCCAGCGGAACTACGTAAAGGGAGACAGTTTTTATATGTATGTTATCGGAGTTGAGACCAGCAGTCCTTTAGGCAAAACATCATCGGGTCTCAGCTTGGGAGCAGATAGATCAACGATCATTGATACTTATGAAAACAATCTGATACTTATATGGCCGGATTACTTACAGGAAGATACCAGCAGCGACAAAAAAAGGTATTTAATAGATGTCCGGGATGAAAAACAGAATTCAAGGGAGATCAGTTTTTCAGTGGTCAATAAAAAAGTGGTGTCTATAAAGGCGGGCATTCATTTCAGCGATTCCGAATGACCCGTTTATTTGACCTTAAATTTTTTGATCGCGTTTCGGGTAAACTCGCTTAATACCAGTTTGCCGCTGATCGCAGCTCTTTCTTCCAGGAATGTATCCCAGTTTTCAGTTCCTTTCCACAGGATCTTTTTCAATTCTGCCATGGCAAGAGGAGAAGAATGTGAAAGGGTTCCTGCCAACCTGTTGACCGCTTCATCCATGTTTTCTTTGGTATCGTGCACTTCGGCATAGAGACCTTTTCGTTTGGCCCAATCGGCATTGCGCCACATACCCGCATCAATCGCCATTTGACCGTAGGCTGAAAGCCCGATCTTTCTTTCCACCACCGGACCTACAACAAAAGGCCCGATACCCATTGCCAGTTCGCTCAATTTAATTTCTGCGTCTTCAACAGCAATGGCATAATCAACAGCGGCGGCCAATCCAACCCCGCCACCCACGCATTTTCCGTGTATGCGGCCGATGATAAACTTTGGACAACTGCGCAGTGCATTGATGACCCGGGCAAAGCCCTTGAAAAATGTAAATCCTTCTTCCTCATTTTTGATCTCTAAAAGTTCATCAAAAGAAGCCCCTGCACAAAAAGTTCTCTCTCCTCCTGAGCGGAGAATGATCACCAAACAACCAGGATTGTCCCCCGCATGATGGATCGCCAGGGCAAGATCATGCAAGATCCAGCCCGGCAGTGAATTGCTATGCGGGTGAAAAAACTCGATGCTGGTAATGCCCTGGTGCGTTTCTGTTTTTACGTGCCCTTCCATATTGCTAAGCTAAGTGGTTATCCCGAAAATAAATTCTTCTGAACCATTGTAAGAATGGTTGCAACACCGGTGATCTCCCCGGTTTCATCAATGAATTCCACCAGCCATTTTACAATTCCTTTATCGATATCGTCACCTCTTTTAAAATCTTCAGGCTTTTCCACTACTCTTTTGTCGTTAGGCAATTTTTCCTTGCAGGTAAACCGAATATGAATCTCCGCTCCCGGGTAAACGGGTTTGGTAAACCGAAGTTCGTCGATACCATAATTCAGCAAAACCGGATTCTTCTCATAGTTATCGACAAATAAACCCGCAGCAAGACTCATGATAAAATAACCATGCGCTACCTGTTGCTCAAACATGGTTCCTGAAAAATCAGTGTCTTTGATATGCGCATAAAAATGATCCCCGCTGAGATCTGCGAATTTGTCGATATCTTCTGAAGTGATCACTCTTTTTTCCGTGATGATCTGGTCCCCAATCTCCAGTTCTTCAAAATATTTTTTAAATGGATGTTTTCCCGGGTTCTTTCCGGGTGCATATTGCTGGTAAACATTGGTAATGGCTGTGATCGAAGCCGGAGATCCCTGTATAGCCACTCTCTGCAAATAATGTTTGACACCCCGGATACCGCCCATTTCTTCACCGCCGCCTGCACGGCCCGGTCCACCATGCACCAATAAGGGTAAGGGAGATCCGTGCCCGGTAGATTCTTTTGCGCATGCTGCATTTAAAACCAGGATGCGCCCATGAAAGGGGGCGGCACCGAGTACATATTTTTTTGCCAGTTGCTGATCCGCTGTTACGATCGTTGAACAAAGACTTCCTTTCCCTTTTTTACTGAGCTCAATCGCTTCTTCTGCGGTTTTATAAGGCATGATCGTACTTACGGGGCCGAATGCTTCGACCTCATGCGCAGCCGTATTGAGGAATGGCTTTTCATTCATTAATAAAAGCGGCGAAATAAACGCTCCCTTTTCCGGGTCGGCATCAATTACCTGGACACTATCAAGCGAACCATAAATGATCTGGGAACCGGCCAGTAATTTTTCTACTTGTCCTTTTACTTCTTTTCGCTGACCCTGCCCTGCCAATGAACCCATCCTTACTTTTTCATTCAACGGGTTACCGATCGGTGTTTGAGATAATGATTGCGCAATGGCTTTCCACGCGTCTTCCATCTTATTGTCCGGGACAAATATGCGGCGTATCGCCGTACATTTCTGACCGGCTTTCACAGTCATTTCCTTTCTGACTTCTTTAATAAATATTTCCCATTCAGGCTGACCGGGTTCTACATCATTTCCAAGAACGATACAGTTCAATGAATCAGCCTCCATATTAAAGGGTATGGATTCCCCGAGTATCCTGGGATGTGAGCGAAGTTTAAGTCCTGTTGCTGCCGATCCTGTTAATGTAACCACATCCTGTGAACCCAAATGATCCAACAGGTCCCCCGCGCTTCCG
The DNA here is from genome assembly GCA_035474355.1 of Chitinophagaceae bacterium. GTDB lineage: Bacteria > Bacteroidota > Bacteroidia > Chitinophagales > Chitinophagaceae > DATINK01. Next base: position 16,573 of record DATINK010000250.1, read on the forward strand.
CAAATAAGTTGTAATGCGCCATTGGGCAGAATTCCACTTGACGCGATCTTTCTCACCACAGTTTCTGTCAGGTAGCTGGTAACCGTGGCAGGTTTTACGATCGCTGGCATTCCTGCTAGCAGGTTTACTGCGATCTTTTCCAGCATACCCCATACGGGAAAATTAAAAGCATTGATATGAACAGCCACGCCTTCTTTGGGAACAAGGATATGGGTTCCCATGAAAGTATTGTTCTTACTCAGGTTATGGGATTCGCCATCGATGCAAAAAATTTCATCAGGAAACTTCCTGCGCAGGGATGCATTGGCAAAAAGGTTCCCGATTCCCCCTTCAATATCTATCCAGCTATCTGCTTTCGTTGCCCCGGTTTGATAACTGACCTGGTAAAATAGTTCCAAATGTCCGCGAAGAAAAAGAGCAAGTGCTTTGAGCATATTGCCCCGTTCATGAAATGTCATTTTTCGCAAAGCCGGGTTGCCGGTTTTCCGGGCATATTCCACCATCGTCCCGAGGTCGAGCCCTTCTGTCGATGCGAAAGCCACAGGCTCACCAGTCACAGCATTAAAAAGTGGCTGTCCATTCCCGCTTCCTTCCACCCATTTTCCCCCAATAAAATTCCCTAGTTTATTCATTTTCTTAAGCGTTTCCTGTTTCAACGAAATTACTTGAAAACAAATAGGGTTTCACGCCAAGACACAAAGATTTCGCAAAGTCGCAGGCTCTCAATGTATTCTTTGCGGATTCTTCGCGTATTGGCGTGAAGTATTTAAGCGAATGATATCTATCTTTGTCGCCCAAATAGATTCATAATATGAAAAAAATATTGTCTTTGTTATTTGTACTGGCAGCTCTGTCCATAACGAACCGTTCCCAGGCCCAGCAACCAGTATGGAAGGAGATGGAGGATTTTCATACTGTAATGAGCGAAACTTTTCATCCCGCCGAAGAAGGTAAACTCGGCCCCATCCGTGCCAGAAGTGCTGAAATGGTCACGAAAGCAAGCGCCTGGAAATCATCCGACGCCCCGAACGGGTTTAATAAAGTCGTGGTAAAGAAACAACTCAAGAAACTGGTAAAAGGGTCCAAAGAGATCGATCGCTTAGTGGTTGCAAAAGCTGCTGATAAAGTCATTACAGAAAAACTTTCCGCATTGCATGATATATTTCACGATATCATGGAAAAATGCAGGATGTGATTCCTTTTAATAATTAGTCGTATGAAAAAAATATTCCTCCCGCTGACCTGTATGGTTATTTTTTCTTTGTTCGCCTGCAATAACGGCGGCAAGAAAGCCGGTTCGACCGGGAAAACGGATACGATCACTTCAAAAATGGACAGCCTGGAGAACGACGTGAATGAGGGTCATATCGGGGGCATGCAGAAATTGGGAAAATTACAAGCGATGCAAACCGAATTGGAGCGCATCGTGGATTCCATTGAGAAACTTCCTGCCAAAGCAAGAAATGCAATGGCTCCTTTCCGTGAAAAAGTAAATAAAGTGATCGATGAACTCAAGTCCGCCCGCCAGGGTATGGACAAATGGATGGATGAATACAATATGGATTCAGCGTTGACCAATGCGAATGAGCGCATGAAATACCTGGCTGAAGAAAAATTAAAGGTGGCTAATATCCAGGAAAGTATTGTAGGCGGGATTCAGAAAGCCGACTCACTGATCAGGTCAAAGTTCTAATGGGAGATCTCTTTGCTGCCAACAGTCAACCAATTAAAGGCTCTACTCCGAATTGCCTTAAATGATGCAGGGCATGTTTGTAAAGCAATTGTACATTTTGTTCAAAGTTCAGGTCCCCGAAAAAAGGGTTTCGGATCACCATGTTAGGTTGAGCTTCATACACTTCAAAAAAATAATTCAGTTCCTGCTGCAATGCGCCAATGGCAGCCTGCACGGTATTAAAATATAAAGCCGGTGGTTCTTTTTCCATCAGGGGATTAACGGTATTCTCCCGGAAGGGTTTTTCACTCATCATGAATTCGCGCATTTTGCCGAGGTTTTCAGGCGCCGTAACGATGGTTTCCACTTTCAATCTTCCATTGGCATTGCGAACAGCTTCCCGGGAATAATGTTCGATCATCTGCTGAACATTCATCTTACCCCATCGTGCCGGAGTGGCCGGGTCAAGTCTTTGCAGGCAGGTGATCAATTTGGTGCGGAGAAAATTTTCTTTTTCAATGCTCATCGCTTCAGCTTTTTGTCGATTGCATTGCTGATCGATTCAAAAATAGATTCAATCGTCCCTTCGCCTTTGATGGTTTGAAATTTCTTTGCTTTTTTATAATGCTCTGCTATCGGGAGTGTTTCTTTCTGGTAAACTGAAAATCTTTTCCTGATCACTTCTTCATTAAAGTCATCCGGGCGGCCTGATGTTTTACCCCGGCCCAGCAGCCGCTTTTCAAGCTCCTGTTCGGTAACTTCTAGCGCGATCACCAGGTTGATCTCGGTCTTTTTCAAATCCAGCAATTTATCCAATGCCCTGGCCTGTGCAACCGTCCTGGGAAAACCATCAAAAAGGAAGCCTTTGGCATCCTTATGCTTTTCCAGGCAACTGTCGATCATGCCAATGACGACCTCATCCGGGACCAGCTGGCCCTTATCCATGATATTTTTCGCCTCCATACCAAGCGGGGTTTGCCGGCTGATCTCATCCCGCAGCAGGTTCCCGGTAGAGAGGTGAATCAGGAGGTATTTTTCAACCAGTTTATCTGATTGCGTACCTTTTCCACTCCCGGGTGGGCCAAAAAGTATGAGGTTAAACATTGCGTTGACTTCGTGAACTGACAAATATAGTATACCGGGATTAAATGTTATTCTAACCGTTTAAGGTTTAAGGTCTAAGGTTTAAAGTTCATTAAGGCTGAACAGTTTGCAAACTTTAAACCTTCCACCCTAGACATTAAACCATTTTACAGCTCTCTTCGTATATTGAGTATATGAATAATAAAAATCCTGTTTACTCTCATACGGACCCATCCAAAGTCACCCTTTCAGAAGAGGAGTGGAAGAAGATCCTGCCCAGCGATGTCTATCATATTGCCAGGCAAAAGGGAACGGAAAGGCCCTGGACCAGCAAGTTCGAAGATTCCAAAGAGATCGGAACCTATTTCTGCGCGGTTTGCGGTAACCCTCTTTTTAAGAGTGATACCAAGTTTGAAAGTGGTTGCGGCTGGCCCAGTTTTTATGAACCGATCGGTAAAGAAAACGTCATTTATACCCCTGATAAAAGCCATGGAATGGAAAGAACAGAGGTTCAATGCGGGCGCTGTTTATCCCATCTCGGGCACCTATTCAACGATGGCCCCCCTCCCACGCGGTTACGCTATTGTATTAATGGTGTAATCCTGGATTTTGAATAAGCCGCTCATCATTTTTTTGAATTTGTTGCCGTTTAGCCTCTTTTCCGCATTGTTTTTTATTTTTTAGAGCCCCTCGCTAGCGATATTTTTACAATCCAAATTTTTTATTATGCCCCTTTTCAAAAAGCTCTGTTGCAGTGTGCTTGCATTTATTGGATTCTTACCGGTAACCTGGTCACAGATCGATCCAGCCCAGGTCATCCAGGTCGATCCCAGCGTTAAGATCGGCAAACTGCCAAATGGTCTTACTTATTATATAAGAAAAAACAGTCTCCCTGAAAAAAGGGTTGAACTCAGGCTGGTAGTAAATGCCGGTTCTGTACTGGAGGATGATGACCAGCTGGGTCTCGCCCATTTTATGGAACATATGAATTTCAATGGCACCAAACGTTTCCCGAAAAACGAATTGGTGAGTTATCTCCAATCGATCGGGGTTGAATTCGGCGCAGACTTAAATGCCTATACAAGTTTTGATGAAACGGTTTATATCCTTCCTGTACCCACTGATAAACCCGGGCTTGTCGACAAAGGATTACAGATCCTGGAAGACTGGGCACACAACGCGACTTTGGATTCCGTTGAAATTGAAAAAGAACGCGGTGTTCTTATTGAAGAATGGCGTTTAAGCCGCGGTGCCGATGAACGCATGATGCGGCAAACCCTGCCGGTGCAATACAAGGGATCCAAATATGCGGACCGCTTGCCTATAGGCACCAAAGAATCACTGGAACATTTTAAACACGCTTCCTTAAAGCGTTTTTACCAGGAATGGTATCGCCCCGACCTGCAAGCCATTGTGGTGGTGGGTGATATTGATGTCAATGTGATGGAAGAAAAGATCAAGCAAACATTTGGAAATATTCCCGCTGCTTCTGCTCCCCGTAAAAGAGATATTTTCCCCGTACCCGACCATGATGAACCAAGATATGTCGTGGCCAAGGATAAAGAAACAGACTTCCCTTCCGTAGAAGTGCTGTTTAAAAAAGATTCCCATCCCGAATTAACCGTCGGCGATTATAGCCGCTATATCAACTCTGTATTGTTTACCGGGATGTTGAATAACCGCTTCCGC